>CAZYBP010000017.1:3479-16869 GCA_964645555.1 uncultured Gammaproteobacteria bacterium | reverse complement strand
GTAATCTTACTTTAAATAGTAATAATATCTTAACACTTGATTCCAGTTACCAGGGAACATCAGGTGTGATTATAACGGATGGTACTATTGAAATGAACAGTAATAATCATTTAAACGGTACAGGAGTTGGCAATAGCTTGTTAATGGCGTTAACTTCTTACGATTCCAGAACTAATGGTATCTCAGCCGTTAAAGTTAATAGCAATGGCAATAGCGGAGTTTATTATGCCTCAACAGGGATTATTGAACCCGGTACCGGTAATACATTCAAGGAACTGACTGCTTGGAAGATAAAGCTGATTAACAGCTCAATCATTGATTATGAAACAGGTTTGTCTAGTAGTTTATTTACCTCCGGACCTTCAGGTTCTTACTCTATTGTTAAAGGAACATATCAGGTAAAGTAAGTCAAAAGTCAAAAGTCAAAAGTTAAAAGTCAAAAGTTTTGTACTTTGAATTTTAAACTATTTTGTTTACAATATAACTACTGTCCATATGGCAAAGATTTCTGTTGGTTTAGATATCGGTTTTTCCTCGATTAAATTGGTTGCTCTCGGCAAGGAGGATAAAACATATAAATTAATCTCTTTAGGAACTATCCTTACTCCCCAACCAGGTTTAATATCAGATTCCGATACGGATTTAGAAGCAATAGCAGCAGCTATTAAAAGCCTTTTTTCCGCTACTAAGATAGAACAAAAAGAAGTTGTAGTGGCTTTACCAGAGTCAAAAGTGTTTACCAGAGTGGTTGATGATCTTCCCTATTTGTCTGATAACGAATTATCTTCTGCAATAAAATACGCGGCTGAAGAGTTTATTCCCATGCCCTTGGCTGATGTTAACTTAAATTGGCAGGTTCTACTTCGGACAGAGGGAATGAATAATCAAAATTTGGCTTCTTCACGAAGCGCTCAGGGCTCAGAGATCAAACAGAGTTTAGTTTCTCCTGCAGGTGAGACCAGAAATACAAAAACAGTGGTACTTGTCATAGCTTCTCCCAGAAATGCTGTGGCAAAGTACATCAAGGTTTTGGGAATGGCTGGACTGCGGCCAAAAGCGTTGGAAACAGAAACCATCGCAGTAACGCGTTCTCTTGTAGGCAATAATCCCTTCTCACCCAGTACATTAATTGTACAACTTGGCGCTACGACAACGGATTTTGCTGCAGTTTCATCAGGTTTAATCTGGTTAACCAGATCCATCTCGACCGGAGGTATGGCTATAACAAGGGCTTTATCTCAACATTTTAACTTCGAGCTGGCACAAGCTGAGGAATACAAAAAAGTTTATGGTATGAATGAAGATCAATTAGAAGGAAAAGTTTATGAAACTCTCAAACCAATTATCGATATTATTATTGGAGAGTCGAAAAGGGTAATACAGGCTTTTGAGACAAAATATCCGCAAAATCCCATTAAAAGAGTAGTTTTGTCTGGTGGAGGGGCGAAAATGCCGGGTATAGTTATTTATTTTGCCAATAACTTAGGATTAGAGGTGCAGGAGGCTGATCCTTGGTATTCTATCATCAAGGACAAGTCCCTAACTTCTAAGCTATCACCGGTCGCTTCGTCTTATTCAGTAGCAATAGGTCTTGCCTTAAGGGAGGATTAATATGGCTAAATTCTCAATAGATTTATTACCCATTGAGTTCAAAGAGGAAGAAATTAAGAGAACTAAATTTTATAGAATTCAAGTTATTGGTGTGTTTACTATTCTCGTCACAGCTTTTTTGTCATCTTTAACAATTGCTCTAAGGATTTTACAAAGTCAGAGTCTATCTCAGGTTCAATCCCGTTTAACTCAAACAGAACAAAGAATTTCCGGGCTGAAAGATACGCAGGCTTCTTTATTACTTCTAAAAGACAGGCTAGCTACAATAGATCAATATTTAGGCAGTTCGTCAACACAAATCCAAATGTATAGCTTAGTTAATCAATTTCTGCCAGAAGATATTACTATTAATGGATTTTCAGTTGACCAGTCAGGAAATGTACTAATTGGGGCTGTTACGCAAAATAGTAGTACTTTGGATAAACTAATTAATGATCTGCTTTCCCAAGGAAACAATCAAGACAAAATCAGTCAGGTATCTATAGAAACGTTTAACAGAGGTAAGGACGGGGTTTACCGGCTCAGTCTTAAGGTACAACCGAAATAAGTTAATCTATGAGAAAAGAAGAAGTATTAAATTTTTATCTAACATATAAACTGTATCTGTTTCCGGTTGTAATTGTATTATCTAGTTTAGTACTGATTATGTTTGTTATCTATCCTCAAACAAGTAAGTTGATCAGTAACCAAAAAATTGCAGGAGATATTTTAAGCAGAGCTACTACTTTAGAAGTTAAAGCCCAAGCTTTGGAAAATTACGATTCAGCGGACTTAGGTTTAAAAGTAAATTATGCCTTGAGTGCTTACCCAACTGATAAGGATTTTGCTACCGCCATAGGTTTGCTACAAAACTTAACGATACAGTCAGGTTTTAATATCGCCTCGTTGTCTATAGGGTCGAGTAGTTCAAAGAAAGTAGGTTCGCAAAGCTATACTATTAAACTAGACATTGTTGGCTCGGTACTTGCCGTTCCTGCTCTGCTAAATAACATTGAGCATTCTCCCCGTATTATGAGAATTAGTGGGGTAGAAGTTAATATGGATAGAAATTCAAAATTGGCAGCCGTTTCATTGGTGGTGAACATGTTGTTTGCACCCTCCCCCACAAACTTTGGTAGTATAGATTCCTCTTTACCTGAACTGTCTGTTAATGATCAGGAAACCATACAAAAAATAGCAAAATTTGGCGCTAGCGTTACTAAGCCTTCCCAAGCTGTTAACTTATCAAGTCCTCGCGGCAGAGAAGATCCTTTTGAGTAATTTAACGTTTTTTCAAAAGATCCGGTCTAAATTTTTTGGTTTTTTTTAAGGATTTTTGTTCTCTCCATTTCTGTATTTCTTGATGATGGCCTGAGAGTAAGACACCGGGTACCTTTTTACCCTCAAAGTTTTCTGGTCTGGTGTATTGAGGATACTCCAATAGCTGGAAGTTGGAAGATGGATGATGGAAGGTAGAAAAGGATTCATTTTCTATAGCCTCAGGTTTTTCTAAAACCCCTGGGATCAGTCTGGTAATGGAATCAACTATTACCATGGCTGGGATTTCTCCTCCTGTTAGAACATAATCTCCTATGGAAATTTCTTCATCAATATAACTTTCGATAAAACGTTGATCAACACCTTCATAGTGACCACAAACAATAACTAGATGATTCAGTTTAGAAAATTCCTGGGCTTTTTGCTGTTTATACGGGGTGCCGGAAGCAGACATTAAGATAATTTTAAATTTTAAATTTAATTTATTATTTTTGGCCGGGTTTAGAACAGATTTCAAGGCACGGGCTAAAATGTCGGGTTTTAAAACCATTCCCGTCCCGCCACCATATGGTCTGTCATCAACCACTTTATGTTTACCTTCTCCAAAGTCACGAAGATTTATAAGTTCAAAGGTAACTTTGTCTTTAGCTTGGGCTCTTTTGAGAATGCTGGAATTTAATATTGTTTCAAAAACTTCAGGGAAAAGAGTGATAATACTAATTTTCATAGTAGAGTCTAGTTTCTAGAGTCTAGAATCTAGAAAGTTATTCCTTAGACTCTGGATTCTCGACGCTAGTCACTCCTTGAGGTTCATTAAGTTGTAAATTTATCCTGACATTTTCTGCAATAGCTCTCACAGTTAAAAGTTTTCTCATAGCTCTAATAGTTTGCCCATTTTTTCCAATGATTAAACCCATATCTATAGGGTCTACAGTTAGAGTTAAAGTAATATCAGTTCCTTGTGCATGTTCATCTATCAAAACAGCATCTTTGTTGCTTACTAAACTGGTAACAATGTAGGAAAGTAAATCCTTCATGGTTTCGGTTCCTCGGTGGTTTCGGATGAGATCGGGGTATCGGTTATCGGTGTATCAGATTCTGTTTCACTTGGTTTTGCTGGTTGTTCTGTTTGCTGTACTTCTACTGCCTCTGGTTTTTCTGGTTCTCCTTCGGTTTGTGCCGGTGCTGATTGAACCTGAGTTTCTTCTGTTGTTTTATCTGCAGGCTGCGGGCTGACGGCTGCTGGCTGCTCCGCTTTCTTTTCTTTCTTAGGTTTTCTGGGTTGTTTCTGAGGAGCTTTACCAATAGCCCGCAAGTATCCCACAGATGGTTGAGCTCCCTGTTTAATCCAGTAATCTATCCTGTCTTGTTTTAATTTAAGATCTTTTGGTTCAGTTAAAGGATTATATGTTCCTAAAAGTTCAACATAACCACCGGTTCTTTTGGCTCTTTCATCAACAGCCACTACCCTATAAAAAGGATTTTGTTTTCCGCCGATTCTCATTAATCTAATTTTTATCATATTTTTGTCACAATTTAGCTTGTGATGAATTCTATCAGAAATTGGCTGGTCTTACAATGGTTAGCTGCTAAGTTCTTCTAAAGCCTGAGAAGCGGCTTCCTCTTCTGCCACTTGTTTACTGTTGCCTAAACCTTTGCCATACTCTTTTCCCTTAATATAGACCGCTACAGTAAATTGTTTGGCATGATCCGGTCCATGAGTAGCCAGGATTTTATATTTTGGCGATTCCTTAAATTTTTCCTGCACAATTTCTTGCAAGTTGGATTTGGCATCCTTAGGTGGGCCTGATTTAATTTCTTTTTCAAAAAGCGACAGCAAGTTTTTTTTTATGACTTGTTCAACTTTTTCAATCCCCTGATCCAAAAAGATTGCCCCCAGTAAAGCCTCATAAGTATTGGCTAAAAGCTGAGGATTATTTCTGCCTCCGCCCATCTCCTCTCCTTTGGATAACCTTAGGTATTTTCCTAACTCCAGCTTTTGGGCGGCCTTAGCTAAAGATTTGGTCCTGACAATATAAGCTCTCAAATTGGTAAGTTCTCCTTCAGTATCCTCTGTTCTGGATAAATATAGATAGCGCGAGATAACAAGTGATAAAACAGAATCTCCTAAAAACTCCAATCTTTCATTGGATTCAATATTCAGTTTTACCTCATTTAAGTATGAGCGGTGATAAAAAGCTTGTTGCAGAATTTTTGGGTTTTTAAATACAAGATCAATCTTACTTAAAAGTGGATTTAATTCATCATTTTGCATTAGTCTAATAAATTGTCTTCAATTAACACGATTATGTCGTCTATGGTCCGTAAGTTTTCTACTTCATTGGGTTCAAAGCTAACATTAAATTTTTGAGACAGATTAGATAATAAATCATTTAATTCAATTGGACCAAGTCCTAGTTCATCACGTAAAGAGGCATGTCTATCCAGGTCTTCAGAATTTAGACCTAAATGTTCTGCTATGGCTTTGATTATATCTATGGTTGTTGGCATAAATTTATATCTTAATCTTTTTTATTTCTATTACTTTACCTAAAGCTCCATTGATAAAAGCACTTGATGAGTCAGAACCAAATTCCTTTCCCAGTTCTATTGCCTCATCGATAATTACTTTTACAGGTGCATCTTTTTCTATTATTAACTCAAAGACTGCTAAACGCAAGATAGATAAATCAATTTTGTTAATTTCTGAGATTGGTCTGTCCGGAGCGCCTTCTGAAATTAGCTTATCGATTTTAGATAAATTCTTAACTATTCCGGAAATTGTTGTAGGGACTTTTTTTCCCGGCCTAAACTGCCAAGAAAAAAGTTGTTGCATTAACTTAATTCTTTTAATGTGCCTTGGGTCTGATTTTAACTTCATAATGTTTTTCTTGAAATATTATATTCTTAAGGGATGTTCCCGACAAGCTCGAACAATATTCGGGTTATGCTTTGGTGACGACTACCTGCTTGTGGTTGGAAACTGTTTTGCCGCCGTAAGAGCCACAAAACATACACACTGTATGAGATTGGATTGACTTACTACAGTTTTTACAGGCAATTAAATTAACTGCCAATGAAATAGCAGCTCTTCTTACTCTTTTTCTTGTTTTAGAATGTCTCCTCTTTGGTTCGCCTGCCATAGTTAATCCGGCATTGCTCCTTTTGTCAGATCGTCCAATTTTCCCCTAAGAGCCGGGTATTTGTCAAGTGCAGGATCAATTTTTAATACATCCTGAGCTGCTTGTCTGGTTTTTTCCACCAAGTGAATATCCGAAAATGAAGCCAATTTGAATTCAAATCTGCCGGATTGTCTAATGCCAAAAATTTCTCCGCTGCCCCGGATTTTTAAATCCAGCTCTGCCAATTTCATGCCATCATTTATCTTTTCTAAATTTTTCAGTCTGCTTTTAGAATTGCTATCCTCAGCGCCCATAAATAGTAGACAATATGATTGTTTTGGTCCTCTGCCTACCCGACCGCGCAGTTGATGCAATTGAGCCAGTCCAAATCTTTCTGCAGATTCAATTACCATAATTGTTGCATTAGTTACATCCATACCTACTTCAACTACAGAAGTAGACACTAAAAGATCAATACTCCTATCTTTAAACTTTTGCATGACTTCTTCTTTTTCTTTGCCTTTTAATCTGCCATGTAGTAAACCCAGTTTAAGTTTAGGAAAAACTTTTTTCAGTTTTGCAAATTCAACTTTGGCTGCTTTTGCAGATTGTAAGGTTTCTGATTCTTCTATCAGTGGGGTGATTAAATATGCCTGGTCGCCTTCTTTGATCTTTTTTTCTATAAATTTATATGCGTCATTTCTTTTTCTGTTTGGAACTACATACGTTTTAATTTGCTGTCTGTTTTTGGGTAGCTCATCAATGGTTGATAAATCTAAATCTCCATACAAAACTAAAGCTACGGTTCTGGGAATAGGAGTGGCAGTAGTAGTTAAAAAGTGTGGTAGTTTAGCCTTGCTTCTTAAAAGAGTTCTTTGTTCAACTCCAAAACGTTGCTGCTCATCTATCACGACCAAACCTACATCTTTAGGAATTAGTTTTTCAAAAAGGAGTGCGTGGGTACCAATCATCACATCGGCGATTATATCTTTACTTTTTTTACTGCCGGTATAAATCCCCACTTTGATTCCCAAAGGCTCAAGTAAGTTGGAAATAGTAGAATAATGTTGGAAAGCTAAAATTTCTGTTGGGGCCATAAACAAAGTTTTATAATGGTTTAGATAAACCAAATAAATAATTATGGCGGTGACAACAGTTTTTCCGGAACCTACCTCGCCCTGTATAAGCCTATTCATAGGTTGATTCTTTTTTAAATCGCCTATAACCTCTTCTATGACTCTTTTTTGGGCATTTGTTAGGGTAAAGGGAAGCTTGCCAGTAAATTCTTCCAAAGCATCGGAATAGATGGTTAAAGGCGCAACTAAGGGTTTTTTACTCCACTCTTTGCGGGCTTTTAGAGTAGCTAAAGAAACATAAAATAATTCATCAAATGACAACCTTTCTTTGGCTCTCTCTACTTCCTTGTAATCTTTAGGCTGATGAATTTTTTGTAAAGCATCTGTCAAACTTATCATTGTGTCTTGTATGAATTCAGGTAAAGGATCTTGGAGCTTACTAGAAACCAGAGGTAAAACTTGGGCAATTTTTGTTCTAAACCATTTAGAAGTTAAGCCCATTGTTTCCGGATAAACAGGTACAAGCTTTCCTGTATGTAAAGTTTGAGTACTAGTTTGTGGTGATTGAAGGTTCTCTAACTTTTCCCAGACTGGGGCCATCATAGAAATTTTATTTTTATATTTTTTTAGCTTGCCTGAAATTTGCAACTTATCCCCTACTTGAATTTGATTTGTTAGCCATCTTTGGTTAAACCAAGTAAGTTGAATTGGTGAGGTGCCATCATTAAAAATAGCTTGGGTTAAAACCTTACCAAAGCGGGTATAAATATTTTTAATTGACCAAATCTCCCCTTTCAAGGTGATTTTCTCATCTATTTTAGCTTCAATTGCAGAAGACACCTGAGAAAAGTCATCATATCTAAAGGGAAAATGATAAATTAAATCCTCAACAGTATAAAGCTCAAGCTGGCTTAATTTATATGATAAAGATGGGCCAATACCGCTTAGATACTTTAGCGGGGTTGCTAGATTCATACCCGAATTGTAGCATGATCATTAAAAAGATGTGAGGAGCGGCAAAAAGGAAAAAAGAATAATTGATAGACCGGCAATTATTGATAAAACTATCCAGAAAATCTTGAACTTTTGTGAATACATCATAATTTTTATTATACAGCAGTTAATTTCTCAATTTCTTCTAAAGCAGCTTTTTTGGCTGGGTCTTCAAAATAAATTCTTGCCGGTTCTAATTTTTCAATAAGCCACGCTGATACAGCTATTTTTAAATCCTGAGGATGTAATTTTTTCTCAGAGTAATCTTTTTCCAGATCTTCATAGGAATTGTAGGTTACATCTCCTCCCCACTTTTCCGGTCTTTTGATAGAGAAACTTGTAGGATTATAAAAAACCAGATGTTTTACCCAATCTAAAATAGGATTAAATTCAGTAGTACCCTCAGGGCAATATGCGTTGTCTACTTTTCTTTTAATCTCTTCAGGAGAATCTGTAATAAATACAGCAGCATCAGGTTTAGATTTACTCATTTTTAAAGCATTAATTACTTCTGCTCTTTCTTCATAGGACATTCCCTCTCTTACAGCCAAATTATCACTATCACCTAAGGGTTTTAGGCCTAAAATTAGATGATGATGAATAGCAACAGGTTTTTTCTCTCCTAGATCTTTGGCTGCATCTCTTGCAACAATATGAACATTTCTCTGGTCTGTGCCAGCATGAGCTATATTTACACCAAGTTGAAATATGTCTGCAGCCTGCATGGCAGGATAAAACAAAGTAGCAGTATTTGATGATTCTCCAGCCATCCGTCCCATAATGTCAGTGGATCTCATCATGCGTGAAATAGTTGTAGCTTTGGCTACTTTAATAGTATTTGCCCAAAATTCTGGATGTTCACTATAAATCTCACTTCCCTGTTTAAAAGTTAAATCATCCGGGTTGCCACCGACACAAATATATGCTGCTTTCATAGCTTCGGCAAAATATTCTCGTGCCATTTTTTGGGCAGTCTCTAAGGTTCCATCCAATTTATTATTTATCCACCCATGCCAGTCTGCTAACCAAATTACAGTTTCTGCTCCGGCATCATGAATCTCTTTAACCTTTTGCATTACAGCCAGGCCTTGCCCAAGATGAACTTTGCCTGAGATTTCAAAGCCAATGTAGTGTTTTAGCGGGGTGCCTGATGAAATCAGAGATTTGAGCTCTTCTTCTGTGAGGACTTCCTCCAGATTTCTTGTTATAAGTTTAAACTTTTCATCCGGGGTCATGGATCCATTATACCTAAATGTGAAGTATTTGAAAGAGACTATTTAATTTAGATGATATTGAAATAAATTTTGAGTTTTTCCTTTTCTTCATCTAACTTTTCTTCAAGCTGAAGCTGTAAGAAAGGAATCTGGTTACTGTATTCTGCTAGCTTGCTAACTAATTCAGGGCTGTCTAGTGGTAAGTCTTTTAGCGTGATTAACTGATCCAAAGTCAAATTATCCACAATTGTTTCTATGAGCAGACTATAAAAATGATCGCTTAGTTTTTGGGCCAATTGAGTCTTTTGCTCAGATGTTAACTGAACAAACCGCCCTGTCTGTAATATTTCTAAAACTGTGTTTTCTATAGAATCTGTAAATTGGATCATTCTAAGTTGATGGTAACGCTCTATCTTCAAATTTTCCAATTAATTCAGTAAGAGTTAAGGCAGAAGTTAAAGCACGATTTATGGTAAGATTAATTTTGAGATGGTAAAAATTACTACAAGATTAACACAAGCCTTGGTGGCGGCTTATGATCGGGTTTATACCACAAATGAGGATAAAACCGTTTCCGTAAACCCATTGGTGGCTGAACTGGCTAGCTGGTATGAAAAACTCAGAACAGCTATGGATTATAGCGCGGATGAGGTTATCTTACGCTCAGCTATTGAAAGAATCCTCAAAAGAAGATTAATTTTAGGCGGTAGCGGGCAAGAAGTGGCTGCACCTTTAGTCAGAGAACTTGTTTGGGCCAGATATTTTCCTGATTCCAGTATTCCCGAGTCAGTAATTGCTAAAGTGGCCTCGGCCATAGATTTACATTTATCTTTGGAGAAAAAAGTTAATGATAAACACAGAATCAATAAAGGTTTAGTTAATGAATGGATACTGCAACTACTCTCTGCAGAAATTGAGAAAATCTTAAAGCCTAATGATCCTAAAGATTTGATGAGCAATTTCATATTCCGGATTTTTAAAAAGGAAATTACCATTGCTGATGATACAGAGGAAATAAGGGATATCCAAACCTTTATTGCTGTGAGGCGCGCTTATGCCAATGATGATTTGGCTTTCTTAAGATACCATCTTTTTACCCAGTATTTTGATAGTTTAACTGGACAAAATTTCGAAAAAATTGTTGATGAATTTCCGGAGGCTGTTAAAAAAATTGAAGAACAATTTGAATATCCGGCGAAAGATAAGATCCATACCTACATTAAAAATCAAATTGCCCCATTTTTGATATTGGATGAGGTGTTTAGAAAAAACAGTGGTCATGTTTCTCATCTGATTACGAATGAAGAGAAACTTAACATGGAAATATTAAATAGTTGCGGGGAAAAATATAAATCTATCAGAGGGAAAGTGAGTAGAGCTATTGTCAGAAGCGTTATTTTTATATTCTTTACTAAAGCAGTATTTGCTTTATTTATAGAGGGTACTTATGAAAGGTTGGTTTATGGTCAGATTCTTTGGTCCTCCATTGCCATCAATGTTTTAACTCCGGCTATTTTAATGATTATAGTGGGACTTTTGATTAAAACTCCCACTCGGGAAAATTCCTTTAAAATTCTGAAAAAAATTCAGACCATCTTATTTGATGAGGAACCTAATTTAGCAGAAGCGTTAGTTGTGAAGAAAAAACCCAGTAAAACAGACCCATTACTTTGGGGAGTATTTTTAACCCTTTGGCTGGCTACTTTTGCTTTAAGTTTCGGAGCTATCGTATTTGTTCTTTCAAAACTAAATGTTAATCCTTTTTCTCAGGTTGTGTTTGTGTTATTCTTGGCTATAGTTTCTTTTGTATCATTTAGGATTAACAGAACTGCACACATGTATACTATTAAAGATAAAAAGGATAACTTCAGTTCATTATTGTTTGATTTTTTCTTTATGCCGTTTATTCAAGTCGGAAGCAGGTTAACCACGGCAATTTCTCAGATAAATATTATTTTGTTTATATTTGATTTTATTATTGAGACGCCATTTAAGGGTATCTTTGCTTTCTTTGAGCAATGGCTTTTCTTCCTCCGTGCCCAAAGAGAAAAATTAGATTAGAACTATTTCGATCTAGGATTTGAGCAGGCAATTTACTGATTGGTAGAGTTAGGAATTTGGGGATTTAGCATTTCTTTGGGCTGTACTTCGTTTATAGTCGTCTATAACACTCCCAACCGCATAAACTGTTGCTTCAGCAATCCCAATGCCATGCACATAGGTTGCAAATTCGTGCCAACCTGATCTTACACTGGTCCATATCCCAGATCCATATACTGGAATCATTAATAAAGTTGTCACTTCACTATTAACATCTCTTAAATCGGTTAATGCAGCTATAGCAAGTGATGTAGTGGTAATAGAATTAGCGGCAGACCAACCTTTGAGTCTGTGTCTCCCATAAGTAGTAATAGCACTTAATGGACCTTGATCAATAAGTTTTTTGGTAAACTCTCTTAATTCTCCGCTTCTTCTTGTTCTTAATACATCGGAGGTAGCAAGCAGGGCTACGGCTCCAATTGTCATCCACATCCTCATTTCTTCTGGAAGATTGGGGGCAGTAGCAGCTGTTATAAGAGTATTGAGTCCTGTCCAAGTACCAGCATGTAATACCCATGCTTCAATTCTGTCATTAATAAATCTATCAGCATTGTCCTTGGTGAGACTAGTACTGGGTACTTTTCCTAAGTGGTGTATAGCTTCAAGTTTATCCTCTAGTTTTGCCATTTGTGAGGTATTTTTACTCATTTGACTTAATATTGTCAATAGTGCTAAAGGTAAAACTACGTTCCCACTTGATATATGGGAATACATTATTGATTTCAAATTTCTATAGCTGGGTGATCTAGAAGTAAAATGGCATGGGTTACAATTCTCTTTCTACCGCCTATCTCAGGAAATGAACCACCCTGGACTTTATATCCCTGACTTTGTAAAATTTCCCTAATAACATCCTCTGGATATTGACCCCACATTGAACCATGGGTACACAGCAGTGCTGTCGCATTAGGCTGAATTGTTTTAAGTAATGGCAGTTGATTGCTTAGGATTACATCCTGTACCAGTTGCCGACCGTAAATTGTGGGTGGTAAATGGCTTAGATCAACCGACGCAGGCAAAGGTGGCAGTAATGGCAGCTTTAAACTAGCTTGTTGCTGAAATTGATCAATTTGTAATCGCGGAAGAATACCAACAGCTATCTGTAAGCCCTCCAAACTAGGCAAATAGACATACTGGGGATTTCCTTTTTCGTCAGGTACTTTCTGAATATGTAGAAAAGGACTTGAAGAAGGATTAATGATTTCCACTACTTCCCGCTCAGCATACCGGTTACTCATATTATAGGTTATTATACCAAAAGTCAGTCAAATTTGTAAAAGGGATAGGTTGACGTAGGCTAGAATCTTCTTGTAAAATATTCAGAATTCAAGCACAATATAAACAATGGAACATGGAATAATTTTGGCACCGGAAGTTTTGGGACATATACAAAGTTTTCCGGTTACTAATACTTTAATCACCAGTTGGATTGTGATGGCAATTTTAATTGCACTATCAATACTGGTTTCTCTTAAAGTTAAATTGGTACCTGCTTCAAATTTGGGAAGTATCTTTGAAATTATTATTGAAGGGGGCTATTCTATTGTAGAAGAGCTGGCTCATTCAAAAACTAAATTATTTTTTCCGATTGTAATGACCTTCTTTTTGTATATTTGGGCGGGAAATTTATTCGGGCTTTTCCCGGGGTTTTCTACAATAGGTTTTAATCTAATAGAAGATGGTAAAAAAGTTTTTGTGCCGCTTTTAAGATCTATTAATTCGGATTTAAATATGACTTTGGGATTAGCGCTTTTTTCTGCACTTTTAACACATGCTTTTTCTCTGAGATTTTTAGGAATTGTGGATTATTTAAAAAGATGGTTTACTTTAAATCCAATTTTTCTATTTGTAGGGCTTTTGGAGTTGGTGGGAGAGGTAACAAAGGTGATATCGCTTTCTTTTAGGTTATTTGGTAATATATTTGCAGGTGAAGTGGTATTGGGAACAGTCTCCAGTTTGGCGGCTTTTATTGTTCCATTACCATTTTATTTTTTGGAGTTAGTAGTGGGGTTTGTGC
>CAZYBP010000017.1:0-3469 GCA_964645555.1 uncultured Gammaproteobacteria bacterium | reverse complement strand
AGCAATGGAAGCCATTGGGAGAAATCCCGATGCCCAAAGCAAGATTTTGCCGGCAATGCTTTTAGGAATGGCTTTTGCTGAAGCTATTGCTATTTATGCATTGGTTATAGCGTTTATTAAATAGGTTGTAGTTAGTAGTGAGTAGGTTGTAGCGTCATCGTATGGAAATTTTGGAACAGTTTGGAATCCAACCGATACTTTTGGCTGCGCAAGTAGTCAATTTTTTAATCCTCCTCTTTATTTTGAGGAAGTTTTTATATGGTCCTATTTTGAAGGTTTTGGATGAGAGGAAAAGGAAAATTGCTGACTCTTTAAAAAATGCGGAAAAAAAAGAAAAAAAATTACAGGAGGTCGAGGTGCAAGCTGACAAAATACTCAGAAAAGCTTTGGATGAATCACAGAAGATATTAGACGAGGCTAAAGAAGTTGCTACACAAATAGTTGAGGATGGGCAGAAAACTGCTACCCAAATAATGAATAGAGCGCATGAAGATTCTTTGAAGGTTATCCAAGTCGAGAAGGTCCAGCTTATACAAGAAATTAGAGAACATGCAGCCGATTTAGTGGCGCTAATTTTTGAAAAGTTAGTAGGTAAAAAAATTAGCAGCAAAGATCAAAAAGAAATAATCGAGAAAACAGTTAAAAGAATATCATGAAAAAGGATAAAGAGTTACAAAAGCTGATAAATAGATTGGTTGAAGCTAGTTTTAAAGACGGGAAATTGGTGGAAAGCCAGGTTGTTAAATCAATTAGAGCTTTAAAATCTACTACCAAAACTCAGGCTATTTGGGCTTTGTCAGAATATTTAAAAGCTTTAAAAAGAAAACAGCGGGAACACACTTTATTGATTGAAACAGTGGTACCTTTGTCTGCAAGTCAATTGACTAAAATAAAAAAAATTATAGAAAAGAAAGTTAAAGTCACTAAAATAATAACCCAAATTAATCCGGAAATTTTGGGGGGATTTAAACTCAGGATCGGTGATGATAGTATGGATGAAAGTTTGTCTGGTAAAATAAAACAAATTAAGGAGGCAATAATTAGTTAATGGCTGATTTAGTAGAACAAATTCAAAAGCAAATATCAGGGTTAAAACTTAAGGCGGCCCGTCAAAATGTGGGGGTGGTAACCGAGATTGGTGACGGTGTTGCAAGAATTGAAGGTTTGTCTGATGTTATGGCTTCAGAAATGATTGAATTTCCCTTTGGGGTTTTTGGATTGGCTTTAAATTTGGAAGAATATAATGTTGGTGCTGTATTACTTGGGGATTACACCAAAATTAAAGAAGGCATGGAAGTTAAAACCACAGGTAAGGTTTTACAAGTGCCGGTTGGTGAGGCTTTAATAGGCCGGGTAGTCAATGCTTTAGGTCAGCCTATTGATGGTAAGGGTGTTATTAAAACTAAAACCTCTTATCCGGTAGAAAAAATTGCTCCCGGGGTTATTACCAGACAGCATGTTGATACGCCACTTCAAACGGGTATTAAAGCAATTGATGCCTTAATCCCAATAGGCCGGGGTCAGCGGGAATTAATTATTGGTGATAGAAGCACAGGTAAAACAACCATTGCCATAGACACCATTATTAATCAAAAGGACGTTGTCTGCATTTATGTAGCAATTGGTCAAAAGACTTCTAAAGTGGCGCAACTGGTGGCGAAGCTGGAAGAAACTGGTGCCATGAAACATACAATTGTGGTGGCAGCTACGGCCTCAGATCCTGCTACCATGCAGTATATTGCCCCATATGCAGGCGTTGCTATGGGTGAATATTTTATGGATCAGGGCAAAGAGGCTTTAATTATCTATGATGACTTATCCAAGCATGCCTGGGCCTACAGACAGATGTCGCTTTTGTTAAGAAGACCTTCAGGGCGGGAGGCATATCCCGGGGATGTATTTTATCTTCACTCAAGGTTGTTAGAAAGAGCAGCTAAATTGAACAAAGATTATGGCGGTGGGTCGCTCACTGCCCTACCGATTATTGAAACTCAAGCCGGAGATGTTTCGGCCTATATTCCCACAAATGTTATTTCTATTACTGACGGACAAATTTATTTGGAAACTGATTTGTTTTTTGCAGGAGTCAGGCCTGCTTTGAACGTTGGTTTATCAGTTTCCAGGGTTGGTGGAGATGCACAAACTAAAGCCATGAAGTCTGTGGCAGGCAGACTAAAACTTGATTTGGCTCAATTTAGGGAACTGGCTGCATTTGCCCAATTTTCCTCTGATTTGGATCCAAATACTAAGCTGCAAATTGAAAGAGGCAAAAGAATTACTGAAGTTTTAAAACAACCTCCTTATTCTCCTGTGACTGTTGAGGAACAAGTGGCAGCACTTTGGGCTGTGACTAATGGATATATGGACGAGGTGGAAATAGACAGAATCCGTGAGTTTGAGCAAAAATATGTGCAACACTTGAAATTAAGAAATAAGAAACTTTTAAGTGAGCTAGCAGAAAAAAAGGTTTTAGATGAGGGAATGGTAAAGGAACTGGAAAAAACTACTAAAGAGTTTGTAACTATTTTTGGGAGGAAAAAGATTAACACGGATAAATAAGCTGATTAACACGGATCCGCTTTTATCCGCTTTCAATCTGCGAAAATCTAGCATATGGCTAATACAAGAGAATTAAGAAGAAGAATAAAGTCTATTAAAAATACCAGCCAGATAACTAAGGCTATGCAGATGGTGGCGGCTACTAAAATGAGAAAAGCTCAAAATCAAGCCATAAATGGCAGGCCCTACTCGGGAAACTTGCTGGAATCTTTGTCCAGATTACTGCCCAAAGTTACCTCAGAATCACATCTTCTTTTGTCTAACAATAATGTGGATGTTTCTGGTGTAGTAATTCTTTCTACGGACAAAGGTTTGGTTGGAGCACTAAATACTAATATAGTGAGAGCCATAAGCTTGGCCAATTTTCCTGTCAAAACTATTTTTTACACTGTTGGTAAAAAAGGCAGAAGTTTTGTAGCCAGATCCGGAAAAGATTTAAAAGCTGATTTTGAGAGTTCTGATGTAATTACTTTTAGGCAAGCAAAACAATTAGCCAAGTTATTAATAGAAGCATTTTTAGCTAAAGAAATTGGAGAAGCCTATTTGGTTTACCCCAGGTTTGTATCCACTTTAAGACAGGAAGCAGTGAAGGTGAAAGTGTTGCCGGTTGCACTGGAGGATTTGAAAGTGCAAAGTGAAGAGTTAAGAGTTAAGAATGAAAAAGAAAATTCTGCACTCAAAACTCAAAACTCTGAATTCATAATTGAGCCTGATCCTATACAGCTTTTGGATGAATTGCTGACCCATTTTGTAGAAATGAGAATTTACCAAGCGCTTTTGGAAACAAAAGCTTCAGAACACTCTGCCAGAATGATTGCTATGCAAAATGCTACAGATAATGCCAAAGAACTTGTAGGAGATTTACAGTTAACATATAATCAGACGCGCCAGGATGCTATCACCAGGGAAC
>CAZYBP010000016.1:0-17063 GCA_964645555.1 uncultured Gammaproteobacteria bacterium | reverse complement strand
ATGAAAAAGCTACTACTGCTGCCCTTTTTGCTAATTACCCTGGTATCCATAAGCTCAAAAGATATACAAGCTGCTTTTTTTGATTATTTCTCTTTTTCCTTATGCGATAAACCCATCAAATACAGGATAGATACTATAGATCCTAAATTTAACTTATCTAAAAGCCAGTTTACAAATGACATTGCCCAGGCTGCCCAAATTTGGGATAAAGCATCCGTCAGAAATCTTTTTGTTTATGATCCAAAAGGCGATTTAAGTATCAATCTAATATATGACGAGAGACAGACTTTAACAAATAAGATCAATCAACTGGAAAATAAAGTCGAATCAGACCAGCAAAATTTAAAGCCCCAAATAAGCGAGTATGAAAAATTATCTACAGAGTTTAAACAAAAGACGCTTGATTTAAATAAAGAAGTTGAATATTGGAATAATCAGGGTGGTGCTCCCAAAGAAGAATATGATAAGTTAATCGAACGCCAACAGAAGCTTCAACAGGAAGCAAACCGCCTGAATACAATGGCACAAAACCTAAACCGTTCAAGTACCGACTTTAACAGTCAGGTTACGCAGTTAAACCAGACTATCTCCACTTTCAACCTGGCTATAGAGGACAGACCGGAAGAAGGTATTTACAAAGGTGCTGAAAACCGTATTGAAATATATTTTTATGTTACAAAACCAGAGCTTATACATACCATAGCTCATGAGTTGGGCCATGCCATCGGCTTAGGCCATGTCACCAGTCCTAATGCGATCATGTATGCTAAGACCTCGCAAAAGGACGTTCCAACTGCTGAGGATATCAGAGAGTTACAGGATGTTTGCAGAAAAAGAAGCGTGTTAGAACTATTCCAAAATTATTTATCAAATATTAAATTTAATTTTTCATCATCTATCTTCAAAATTATTGAATTTCAGAATTAGTCGGTTATAATATAAACCTATGAGCTTGAAGGATATCCTCGATGTAAGTTTAGTTACAGGTATTGTTATTGTTTCAATTTGTATTGTATATATCACCTTTTACTTAATCCGGGTTTTAAAATCAATTACTGATCTAACCAATACCTTAACCGATACAACTTTAGATGTCAAAGAAAAATTACAGAAAAATGTCCTTACTGCTATTCCCGGTTTGATAATGGGTTTAATAGGCACATTAATTAAAAAAAGGAGGTGATACTTATGGCCCAAAATGATAAAAAAGGAATTAGCCCGGCAGCTACCGGTTTGGCCGGAGCAGTTGTTGGTGCAGCTGCTACAGCCGCAGCTATTTTTCTTTCCAATGAAAAAAATAGGAAAAAGGCTGAGGCAGTTTTAACAGAGCTGCAAAAGGAAGGCGATAAAGTTTTGAAAGAAATATCCAGGGTAGCACTGGAATTAAAAGACAGAGGCGAGAGCGCTTTGCCAAAACCAAAAAAGGTAGCCAAAAAACGTTCTGTTAAAAAAAGTAAATGATAAGTACTTATATTTACTTTTTAAGGCATGGGGAAATTAAAAATCCAAAGCAAATTTTGTACGGCAGACTGCCGGGATTTGGTTTATCAGATAACGGCAGGCTGCAAGTGGAAAAAGCTGCCGGAAGCTTGCTGGATAAAAATATTGATTTAATTTACTCCAGCCCCTTGCTCCGTACAAGGCAAAGCGCGGAGATTGTCCGGGAAAAACTCGGCCTGTCAAAAGTACATTTTTCTAAGGATTTGCTGGAGGTTGATACTGCTTTGGAGAGAAAACCCTTATCTTATATACACCATAACCTTGGTGATAATATATTTTTGTCAGGAGGCGAGACAATAGAGCAGGTTTTAACAAGAATGCTGCGCTTTGTCCGGAGAATTACTAAAAGGCATCAGGGCAAGTCTATTGTAGTTGTCTCCCACGGCGACCCGATTATGACCATTTTGGCTAAAATAAATAATTTACCGGTCACAATTGACAGTATCCGTCCCGGGAAAGATAAATATATCCAAAAAGGCCAGATCTTCCCGGTAAAAATTAATTCAAATTTTTAATCATCATACTAAATTTGCCGGCAGCTTCATTCCAGCTTAAACTCTTAACATTTTCTGCGACTTCCCTGCTTAATATTTTGTGTCTACTTTTGTCAGTTAAAAGGTTATCAATTTTTTGGGCAAGCAGATTTGGATTACTTGCAGAAGTTATCAAGCTCCGGTGCTTTTTATCATATATGTTAGAAACTCCTGTGACATCTGTAGTAATAACCGGTACACCGCAGGCCATTGCCTCAAGTGTTGTGATCCCAAATGATTCATACTGTGAAGGCATAATTACTACCTCTGCACTGTTATAATAGTAAGGCAGATCATGATGCTTTTTTTTGCCAATAAATTTTACAAACAGGTGCAGATTAAGTAACTTTTGCAGCTTTAAAAGCCGCTTTAATTCCCTTTTTCCATTGCTATCCTCTCCTACAATCCAAAGGCAAATATCCAAATGCATTTTTCCTTGAATTAAATTTTTTAAAGCATACAAGAGCACATCAATCCCTTTTAAAGGCTGGATCCTGCCAACAAAAAGTATTAGTTTATGGTTTAAATCAGCTCCGATTTTGACTTTGCATGCCTCTTTTAGTAAAGGTTTAAATAATTTATGGTCTATACCCGGGGTCAGAACAAATATCTTACTTTTGGGACAATCATATAAAGTTTCCATATATCTGGCGTCTGTACTGCTTGTGGCAATTACTTTATCCGCTTGATTCATCAGCATAATTTCTGCTTTGATCCTGTCTGTATTCTCCATTTCATCCGTGGTTTTTGCCACCAAATTTTTCATTAAAGCCAAGGTATGGAAAGTAATAACCAGAGGGGTCTTAAAGATATTTTTGATACGGATTCCTATCAGTCCTGAAAAGTAATAGTGGCAGCTGATTAGATCGTAATTTAATTTTTCCCGCTTAATAAATTTCTCAAGTTGCTTGGTAAATTCCGGAATATTCAAAGCAAGTTGCTTTCTTGGCAATTTCATCTGTCCGCCTCCCTTAAGGTGTATCACCCGCAAGTTGTCATTTACCACAACTATTAACGGACTGTTTTTATCAACTGATCTGGTGAAAATGTCTAAATTGTGGCCCTGATGTGCCAGCTGTTTGGATAACTGTAAGACATAGGTGTTTAAACCGCCAATGTCTGCATCTTTTTCATCAGACAGCGGACAAGTATGGTAAGCAATAACTGCAATATTCATGCAGGGTATTATACAGGGAAACTTATTAGGATATAATGATTAAGTATGTCTGATTTAGAAGATGATTATGCCCGGCCTACTGAAACAGAAGAAATAAGAAAAGACCCAAACCGAGGTTGGAATGTTTAAAGCCTTTTTAATCTTTCTTTTTTTAAGTCTGCTCACGTTTACCCGGGTTTATAATCTGGACCGCACTGCCCGCTTTATTTGGGATGAATCGAGTGATTTAGTCAGGATGCATCAATTCTTCGTTGAAAGAAAGATAACCCTAATTGGTCCTATTGATGAAACAGGTACAAAAATTTTCAGCTCGCTAACCTATTATATGCTGATGCCGTTTGCCATACTTGGTAACTTTGATCCTGTAAGTCCTGTTTTTGGTAGTGCATTTTGGGGAATCCTTACAGCGGTACTGATAATTTATTTAACATATCTAATTAACAAAAAATTTGTATTGGTCACCGCATTGCTTGTATTGGTCTGGTTTCCTTTAGTGGAAACAAGTAGGTGGGCTTGGAATCCAAATTTAATTCCTTTTTGGGCTACCCTAGGCATATTGTTTTTTCAGTTTAAAGGAAAACTTAAAATGTTTGTTGCCGGCATCTTTTTAGGATTTACTATCCACAGTCATTATCTATCCCTGTTTGCCCTGTCCGGATTTATAGGGTCGCTGATTATTTTCAGCTTCAAGGAAAAAATATTTAAAAATGTAGTTTGGATAATCACAGGTATAGTAGTGACACTGGTGCCCTTTGTAATATTTGACTTGCGTCATCCTCCGGGCCTATTTTTAACCAGAATCATGTTTTTCTCTCCATCCGCCGGGAGTGAATCTCTGGTTGCCGCCCTCATTAAGTTAAAGGTTTGGTATGAATATATGCTTAATTATTATACCCAGATACAATTCTTGTCAGTACTTTTAGGAATAATAATTCCTATCCTTGCCATAATTGATTTTAGAAATAGAGGCAGGGTTTTCATATATGCAGCAGCGTGGATTGTGCAGCTTATTGGTCTTATGTTTATCTATAACCCAGGTTCAATATATTACTATTATGTATTGCCATCAACAATTTTTTTCTTTGTTTGGCTTATCTACCCACGCCAGGGATTGGGTGCTCTGCTTGCAACCGCTATTTTAGGGATATTACTAGTTGGGGGTTTTATGTCAATTGTACCTAAATTAGTAAACTCCAATTGGCAAACCGATATTTATTCGGTGAGGAGAATATCAAAAGCAATTTCAGAAAGTATTAAAAAAAACGACTTAAAAAATGTCAACATTGCTGTTTTAACCAGCCCGGATAATAACACGTATGGAAGAAGATACAGGGATCTTTTGCTAATTGATGGCATATATGTTAAATCCAAAGATGAATACCCAATTTCTGACCACTTATTTGTAGTGTCAACAGGCACTGAAGCCGAACTTAGAAATGACCCTGCAGCTGAAATGCATTATTTTAGAAAAGGAAAATTGGAAGAAGAAATAAAGATACCAAACTCCGACTGGAAAGTTTTTCAATTTGAAACAGCTAAAGCGGAGCATTATCCCTGAGTTTCCAAATTTGAGCGTTTGCATTTTCATATATCAAATCAATAAAATAATCGCCTGGAGAAAAAGGCAAAACTTCCTGATAGTCTTCAAACTTAGTAACATATATATATTTGGCACGGATCCTCTTTAGCTCCTTTCTTCCTTCAGGTCTTGTTTTAGCATTGAAAATTTTATTATTATAAATCACCGGTTTTTTGGTAATCGAGCTAATATAATTTCTATTGTTTGCAAAGAAAGGTGGTGGATATTTTGTATGATAAGTACAAATCAGACAGCCATCGTCTAAAACAGCAATGCTCCCATAGGGCAGTACAGAAAGATTCAAAAGTGCATCTGCCTCTGACTGGCTAACCTCATAAGTTTGACTATTCAAAAAATAAGCTGCGGATCCTGAAATTGTTATCAGGCTGAAAGCGGCAGCACTAATTATTAGTTTTGTTTTACCGCTCAATTTTGATTTCAGTAAAAAGAAAAGGCCAAGTAAAATTAGGGAAGTTAAGATATAAATTGCGGCCTGTACTTTAGGGCGTTTCATAAAATAAGCAGCATTGATTGATAAACCGTTAAAAATTAGACCCTCTTTCGGAATAATATATTTAGTTTGAGGAATAACTGTTAAACTTGATTTATCTGCATCCACTTTCAGTAATGGCGTAGTTTTTAAAAAAATCGGTAAAGAATTAATATTTTGTAGCGCAATGTTTTCTTTGTTAAACCTGATGTTTTCATTGTCAAACTCAACAACAAGACTGTCTCCTTGCCTTAAAATATTTGTTACCCTCTTTTTTGAAACTATCCAGCTATTTTTTGGATAACTTGCTTTATCGATAACTGACGGCAAATTAATGAAAAGGTTTAATTGTTTATTTGGTGATATGTAATTTGGTTCTGTAAAATCCTGCGGATAAACTCTAAAATCAAAAATCTCACTTTCATTTGTTTGAGCATTTATACTCATACCGATGCGGTAGTTGGGAGATTGGTACCAAATAACTTTTTTCCCGCTTTCTAAAATGTCATTTGCAATAATGCTTTGGACCGGTGTAACCTGATATCTTCTAAGATACCAATCAGCAAACTCTGACATAGTTTGAAACTTTGCCTTTTTTGTTTTCGCTATATCCAATTGTCTGGCAAAGATACCCTGGTAAGCTGAAGGATCTAAATCTCCTTCCAGACCAATTGTGATTTGCGCCAACTGTCCTGTATCTTCCTTCAGGTATAAATCTAACAGCTTAGAGAAATAATCATCATTTAAATTTATGGTAAAGTAATCCTGCGTACTGTAGTTATTTGCAGGATTGCTGCCATATCCGTTCAGAGGATCCCGACTTGCCCATTCTATCGTAACTAACTTTAAGCTATTTTCTAAACTGTTTGCCGGTATTCCGGCATGGAATTTAGCTGGAATAAACGGTGTTGACCAAAACTGTCCCCAAACCTGATAGCCGTCAGTAGAAAACTGGTCTGCTAAACCCAGGTTTGTAGTGATATTATATTTTTTCTGCATATATTCTAAAGAGAAACTGTCTATCCACCAGGCCCCTACAGATTTAGGATAGAATCCAAAGGTTTGCTTAAATTTCCCAAAAACTGTATCAATTAATTTTATTCTTTCTGTCTGCGGATATCCTGATAGAAATAACGCATGTGCACGGTGCCAGGAGTCCGTTTTGTTGTATAAAACTTTTGATGCATCAGCTAGTTGAGGAGTTATCTCAAGGAAAATCCCGAGTTCCTGCAATTTATCAATTTTGTTTAAATCTGAGATTAACGCCGGAGTATCTAGTGCATTAAAATCAAGCAGCCAGGTGGCAGATAAATTCCTTTTTTGCACCTCTTGGTATTGTGCTTGAAAACTATTTTGAATATTCTTTGTATATTTTGATATCCTAATCGGATTGACAATTGTGATAAATTTATTTGTTTCGTTTGCAATTCCATCTTTTGGAAGTAAGAAAAGTAGTAAACATATTAAAAACGTAGCCAGCTTGATAAACATTATAAAACTTGCTTAATTGCTGTAGTTAGCTGAAGATTTCTAAAATAATCAAAAAGCTGATTTTCCCAGGTTGAGTTTTTGATATTTATATCCGGTTCTACCCCCCTGCCTTCGATTGGCTGGTTATCATCCCTGATGGTGATGGAATGGACCAAAAAAATAGAATATTTTTCTGCATTGTCAATTTGATTATCCAGTGGAAATACTCTTTCTACTGTCCCCCATCCTTTTGAAGGAACTCCCACCACCACCCCTACCCGGTATTTTTTAAAACTTGAAGCCATAATTTCTGCGGAAGATTGGGTCTGGTTATCAATTAAAATTACTACCTGTTTATATTTGGCAATAGATGCTAACTTTTCAGTCGGAGTTTTAAATGGTTGGTATTCCCCTTTGTGGAAGAAATCAAAAGCATACGCATTTTTACCGATAAAATTACCGATAAAATATGGCGCTGCATCAATTGCCCCCCCTACATTTCCCCTTAAATCAAAAATTAATCCATATAAATTTTTATCATCCTTGAAAGGATCAAATGATTTTACAAATTCATCATATGAGGTTGGAGAAAACTTTTTAAATTGCAGGTATAAAATTCCCGGTTGTACAACTTTGGTAAAAAGAGTTGGCTCTACCCCTTTTTGATCATATCTTTCTTTCCTGTCGGGTTGGGCTAAAACTTCTTTTGCATAGGTTGCCTCTTTAAGCTTTTCTTTGGCCTCAGGAGTATCCTGTTTGCTGAGTTCATCTGCCTTTTTTTCATAAGCTTCCTTAACCTGCTGCTGGGTTGATCCTTTCGCTATACCTAAATCTTTATATAAGTCTTTTTCAGGATTAATGTTTGAGACAGTGTTTTTAAGCTGGGTTTCCAATTTTTGGGTATATAAACCGCTTCTGCCGAAAGGGTTTAAGTTGGACAATACAGAGGCTGCTATATTTACACTAAATTCTTTTTTTTGCTTGTCATCCATACTCTTTAAAATATTTTTTAACATCTCCATCAAAGCCTCTTTTTTAGAAGAAGGCTTGCCGCTGTTTTCATCAAGTAATTTCAGATCACCAATTGAGGAGCCTTGTAAGTTAACTGATAAGCCGGGAGCAGGATTAGTTTTGTTTTGAGTTACAGGTTTTTGTTTTGTCTTTAGTTCCTGTGGCTGGCCGGTAAGTTTTTCTGATGCTAATTTAAAAATATTAGAAAGCTGGTCATCTGTAATATTGTCCCAGTAATTTTCCATCACTTTGTCATAAATTTCAGACAAAAAAGCTATATACGGATCTTTTATAGTAGCTTGCTGTTTGGCAGCTGAGGGGTTTGTTTTTGTAAAATAGACATAGCCGGTGCCGGCACCCAGGGTAAAAATTAACAAAGGGATCAGCAGAGTCTTAACAGATAATAATTTTTTAGGTGAAAAAAATCTGGCTATCAAAGTTGCCTGAAGTTTTATAAATTTAACAGGAAATAATTTAATCATGGTAGAGCAATATAGTATATAAGAAATACCCTACTCTGCGTCAATATCTGTTTGGTTTAGGAAAATTTATGTATAATACGGACATGGATATTTTGACAATTGTTTTAGTGGTTTCAGGATTGATCCTGTTTGAAACAGTCTCTTCTGTAGATAACGCCATTATTAATGCTCAGGTTTTATCAACAATGCAAGAAAAAGCAAGGAAATGGTTTTTACTTTGGGGGTTACTGATTGCCGTATTTTTGTTAAGAGGATTATTGCCCTGGGCAATTGTCTGGATATCTAATCCTGCTTTAGGTCCGCTGGGTGCTTTAACTGCAGCTTTTTCCTCTGACCCGAAAGTAATTGAGGCAATAGAATCTTCAGCTCCGATTCTTTTATCCGGAGGAGGAATTTTTCTAATCTTTCTATTTTTACATTGGTTATTTTTGGAACCTAAAAGATATGGTTTAAAAGGTGAAAGGTTTTTTCATTCTCAAGGGGTTTGGTTTTATGCGGTTGTATCCGTAATTTTGGCTACAGTAGTCTGGCTTGCTATCCAGCAAAATCCGGTAATGGCATTTGGGGCGGTTGTCGGATCAACAATGTTTTTTATAGTGCACGGATTTAAAGAGAATGCGGAGGCCCAGGAGGAGAAATTACTGGGTTCGAGAGCCTCAGATGTAAGCAAGATATTTTATCTTGAGGTAATTGATGCCACCTTTTCCATTGACGGAGTGATTGGCGCTTTTGCCTTTACTTTTTCTGTACCGTTAATACTTTTGGGAAATGGTATTGGGGCATTTGTGGTACGCCAGCTGACAATAGGTAATATTGACAGGATTAAAAAGTATGTATTTTTAAAAAATGGTGCAATGTATTCAATACTTTCTCTGGGTACTATTATGCTGCTTGAAAGCTTCGGTTTTCATATTCCTGCCTGGTTATCGCCAGTTGTTACTGCAGTTATAGTGGTTTATTTTTATATCAAATCAAAAAGGATTCTAACCTAGTTACCAGAAGATATTATTTTTGGATTTTTCCGCAAATTGGCTCTGGCCGGTTAAGCTGCCCATGAATGAATTAGTAACTGGGCTGTTTGGAAAAATTTGCAAAGCCTTTTGTAAAAATAGTGCCCCTGAATTAGTGTTTGCTGTTTTGATTAAAAAATAGCCCAGCATTAAATATGAGGCATGGGATTCAAATTGATAATTGTTTGGTGATAATGTGGCAAGGTCTACTGGATTTAGATTTTTCTCAAACGCCACTTCTTCTTTTACAAATACAACCATAAAGCCATCAATGTAAACTAATTTCCAGGCCGGATCTTTTACTATTTGCGGCAAAAAAGCTGCTGCCCATGGGGTTTGATCTGTATGGGAAAAAATCACAGTTTGCAGCCCCAAATCTTTTTCTAAAGCTTTAAATTTATTGTAATCATACTGTAAGGGAATATAAGTATTAGTAAAAAACTCTTTTGGGAAAGCTTCCGGCCTGCCGTCAACAAAAACTTTAATTTGGGGATAACTTCGGAAACTGATATAGCTGCCGATATCAAAATTGTTAAAAATTGGACCGGGCAGATTATTACTGTTTACAAAATTCAAAGCTCCCCTGCCGCTTTCAATAAAACTTAATGCAGGGCGGTTATCCTCATCTTTATAAAGGTAATAATTCCCATTTAAATAGAAAATTGATTCAAATAAAAGCAGCAGGATAAACAAACCCTGTAATGGGATATAAAATTTGGGTTTTTTGATAGGTCCAAAGTTTATTAAAACTGCCGGCAGGGAAAGGAATACCAAATAAGGAAAACTTCTGACATTTAATAAGGCGAGTGTAACTCCAAACAAAGAGAGCGTAACAGCTAAAACAGTAAGTTTTTTTCTAATAAATCCTACTACTGAAGATAGGGCTGTTATTAAGACAGCTATTTTCACAAACAAAAAGTTTGGATCTTTAAAATTTATATTTTCCAAAAAGAACATGGTTTGATTTTCCACAATGGTATAACCATAGTTTTGTTTAACATTTAAAGGATAAAAAAGGCCTGCTATTCCATTGGGGTTAATCAGGCTGACTAAGGTTGATAATCCAAATACCGCAGCCAATATAGTTAGCTTTATACCCTTGGGGTGTAAAGCTAACTTTTGATAGATTAAGACAATCAGGAAAATGGCCTGGAGTACTAAGCCTACAAAAAAGTAAATATGAGTGTTAATCCAGATAAGTTGAATGAGGGGCAGGAAAAATAGTGTTTTTTTAAGTTTAGACTCAAGAAATTGGTACAGAATAAATAAGGTGATTGAAGTAAACAGAAAGCTGAAAATCTCCGGCCTAAGCTCTATTCTTTCCCTTAATACATGCAAAAATATAAATCCAATTGGCAGCAGCAACAACCTGTTTTCCTTTGGGATTATTTTTAAAGTTAGCCAAACCGAACTTAATATGATAATGATCTTTAATACCAAGAGTGCCTGCAACCCGGTTGTTTGCCCGGCCAGATAGGCCACGACTCCAAACAACCAGTGCGTATTAATAAAAGGAAAATCAGGATTTGTGTATGAGAAAAGGTTTGTTTTGGCAACTGAGCCTGTATTCCAGATTATCTCACCCATTTTAATATGTCTGCCCAAATCCTGGTCAAAAGAATGGTCGGTTTTAAATAAAAAAGAAAAAGCAAAGAATATAAGCAAAAAAGTTACCGGGGAGAATTTTTTAAGCAAAGACATAAATGTACCAAAAGTATACAATGTCTAAAACCTATGAAGCAACCTTCTGGCAGGAGTACTTAGAGTCCTAATCACTGAGCCGGCTACCATTCCGTAAACAAATCCGCCAATATGGGCAAAAAAAGCTACCCCGCCTAAGTTTAATTGATTAGTTACAATGGTAGCTACTCCGGAGAAAAGCTGGGTGAAAAACCAGTAAAAAAGCATAATTGAAGCTGGGATATCCAAAATGGTAAAAAAGCCGAATAAAGGTACTAAGGTTTTAATTTTATGATGGGAAAAGAAGACAAAATATGCGCCTAAAACAGCCGCTATAGCCCCTGAAGCGCCCAGCATAGGTATATTAGATGTAGGAATTAGTAAATATTGAGTGAAAGCTGCAATGATACCTCCCAAAAGATAAAAGAGAGGGAAGAAAATTCCAAGCTTTGCCTCTACATTACCGCCGAAAATCCAAAGAAAAAGCATATTAGAGATAATATGCAAAAAACCTCCGTGTATAAACTGGCTGGTAATAAAGGGTTTAAGACCCTGTAAACCGGCAAAATCTATATTGGCTGGTATTAAGGCATATTGGCTGATGAAAGCATCCGGACTCACGGAAGCCAACTCTAAATAAAATATATAGATGTTTACTAAAATTAATATTACTACCCACCCGGCAAATCCTGACGGGGGTTGGTTGTCTCTTAAGGGGATCATAGCAAATTGAGTTTAACCCTAACATATAAAGATCTTGTAAAATTTAGGTAAATGTTTTACAGTAAAAATATTACGCTGTTTATTTCGCGATTATTTCGCGATATATGATATAATATAAGCCTATGCTGGACCCTAAATATTCTATTACTTCATCCATAGTTTCTAATATGACTGAGATAGCTGAAATTAAGGCAGTGGTTGAGCGCTCAAGAGTACTGCCGCTTAACGAGGCCCAATTGCGCCGTCAGGCCATACTCAGAATGGCCCATACCTCTACTTCTATTGAAGGGAATAAACTAGCCCAATATGAGGTTGGTAAAGTGATCGAGGGTAAAACAGTCAGAGCTCCTCAAAAAGATATTCAGGAGGTAGAAAATTATTTTAAAGCATTAAAGCTAATCGGTGAGCTATCCAAAAATAAAAGAAGTATTACTGAGGATGAAATACTTAAGCTGCACAAAATGGTTATAGAGGGCTTAGTTGAAAAATCAAAGGTAGGAAGTTTTAGAACAGGAGTTGTATATGTAATTGACGAATTGGGTGACGGTACCGAGAAAGTTAGGTTTAAAGCTCCTGAGGCAAAAGCTGTCCCTCACTTGATAACAGAATTGTTAAAATGGCTGGAAAATTCCAGAAAGCAGAATATTCACCCGATTATCAGGGCTGGTATTTTGCACCTTCAGTTTGTCACAATCCATCCTTTCACAGACGGCAACGGCAGGGTGGCCAGATTGCTGACCCAACTTCAACTTTATAAGGACGGCTGGGATTTTAGAAAAATATTGGTGTTGGAGGATTACTATAATCTTGACAGAAAGTCTTATTACAATGCTGAAAACTTTGCCCAAGGTGCTCATTATGAAGAAACTATGGATTTTACTACTTGGCTTGAGTATTTTACAGGAGGTTTTTTGATTGAAGCCAGAAAGGTACTAGAACAAATTCAGGCTATTGGCTTTGGTAAGGTTAGTAAAGCATCAGAGCAAATCTTTTTAGACGGGCAAGAAATTAAAATTATGGATTTTTTGACTACCACAGGTAGAATTACCTCGGATGATGTGGCGGATATTTTGGGTTTGACTAAAAGGAGCGCTCAATTAAAGCTAAAGAGTTTATCAGAAAAGAAATTAATAGCTTCTCAGGGTAAAGGTCCCTCTACATTCTATTTACTCTCAAAATGACTTCGTGATCCATTTCGCGATTACTTCGTGATTTTCCCTATTTGCATTTCAAAATGATTTATGGAATAATTAATATTAGAGTGTTGAGTATAAGTGTTTCCATTTAAAATCACCTCAAAATATGAAAAAAGGAGGTGATTTTTTTGAATAACAAGAAATTGTTCGTAGGCTCTTTACCTTGGGCTATTGATGATGCAGGTCTTGCTCAGCTTTTTTCTCAGGCAGGAACTGTAGTTTCAGCTCAGGTTGTTAAGGACCGAGAAACTGGCAGAAGCAGAGGTTTCGGTTTCGTCGAGATGTCGACGGAAGAAGAAGCTCAAGCAGCTGTCAATAACTTAAACGGAACAGATGTTGAAGGTCGCAAGATCGTTGTTAACATTGCCCGTCCCCGTGAAGACAGGTAAATTTATTCCCGGTTTCATATCGTAGGAATAATTGATTCCAAAAACCTTTTTTACTGATAAAAGGCCTGAATGTTTAGTGGTTTTTTGGAAATAAATAGCATTCAACTGGTGTTAGGGTTGAAGGTTTAAAATTACCAAAATACCAGCAGTATTTCAGTTTATGAGCCCGCCTCTGGCGGGTTCATGCTGAAAGGAGGAACTATACTTTAGCAGTATCGAGTTGAGGTAGAAGCTTTTTTGAAGCTAAGAAATTTAGTGCGTGCTTGACCAGAATATATGAGGCAGCAATACCTGTGGCAAATAACAGTCTTTCGGCAATAACTACAGGTATAAGAGAATTCCAAACTACTGCAGGCAAATTAAATGCCCAAATCCAGGCAGCACCACCTACAGCATGAGCTGTAAATGTTGCTCCCAAGCTTTTAGCAAATAAATTATTTCTTCTAAAGTAAGCCAAAACAGGAATAATCCAAAACATTAAAGCATAATGAGGAACTTGTCTGCCTATTGGGTGAATAACAAAGGCTAAAATACAAAGTATGGGTATAGCCAAGAGCCATTTTCCTTGAAATCTTTTATTGGCGATAACAGCAAAGTATAAAACTGCAAATAGAGTTGGGAAAAGCCTGATTACAGAACCGGTTGTTAGTGGGGCTTGTTTAATCCAAACATTTACTATTTCGACTGCAAATACAGATAAAATCCCAAATATCGGACCAAGAAAACTTCCTGCAACTGGTGCAAAGAAATCAAACAGGGTAAAAGACACATTTGAACCGATAACTTTATTAAAAGGGATTTGTAGGCTAATAAAGCCTACAAATGTAAAAAGGGCTAAAAATAATAATTTCTTTTGAACCTGTTTCATATGAATGCATTTTAACATAATCTAAGTTTTACTAAATGTCAAGAAGGTGTCGAACAGGAGCGAATAATCTTGAACTGCTCACTCCACTGGTAGATTCTATCCTAAAACACTGGAATCCTTCAACCTTTGATTCTAACCTACTGACATCATATCTACAGAAGCAGTATAATCAGCCAAGTTATGCATACTAATATGAAATGGCCTAACCCTAAAAGAAATATAGAAGTAACAACTGAGGAACTTATACAAGCTTTTTCCTCGCTTAATGCTTCCGATCCTACACATTGTGATACCTTTTTTGAGGATTTTGGTCCTGGAAATTTAACTTCACCGAATAATCCCTTACTTCATATCATTGACCGACCAATGGAAAGACTTTTAATCTATGAACACATATTACTTGAACTAATTGTGGCTGATACAAATAAATATCAAACTGCCCATAAAGGAACGCCATTCTATTTTATAAGTTGGTTAGCTTTTACTGTAAAGGATTTTGAGAAGGCTATATTTTATATGGACGCTGCAGTAGGAGAAGATATAAGAAAGTGCTCAAATACTGATCCTGATGTGTGGAAACAAGCCCCTGGTGCAAGATTCTTGTTCTTAGACCCTAATCCTCCTGGACCTATTGCTAAAGCAATTACTGCACAACTTACTAAACAGTTTGAAGAACAAATCAATAAGTTCAATCAAGACTTGGGAACAAATCTTACCCTAGATCAATTTAGAGAGAACTTCGTAACTCCAAACCTAAATAATCCTTCCTATAGATCCATAATATCTGGTTTATATGTATATGTTTCTGAATACGCAGAAAGAACTTATCAGCTTAGATTAAGAAGTGACACAGGCGGTTCCATAGAACCATTTATAGTACATCTTTTTAAAGGAGGTTTGATATTTGAATCTCTATTAAAAAGTCAGTACGGAGGAAGCGGAAGAAGTACTCTTGGGTTATATTTAGGACAACAAGCAGCAAAAAATGATCTTGAGATCGGACAAAATCAGACCCCTCTCTATTTAAGAGATCAACCCAGACCCGATGGATATACACTGCCTCTTATCATAAGTTTCCTACCTCAATGGCGAACAGAAAACATTAAGGAAAAAATTATTGCAGTAGCATACGCAGTAAGAAATACCACAGGACATGATTTATCTTGGCCTGTTTCATTTGATGAAGTTACTTATCAAGAAATATATGAATCTATTTTTGATGCAATTCTGTGGTTTATTTGGAAAGTTAAAATGTAAAAGAACTTGTACAAAAATAGTATAATTAGTTTTATGAGTACTGATGACCCTAATCCAACTCCATCGAGTGACAATAGTCAGCAACAGACGTCTGATTCTGTTGATAGTAGTAATTCTGGTCAGCCACTGGCAGATCTAGTTGATGCACTGCAATCAGTTGATACGGAGTCCCCAGAAGCATAATTAAATGCAACCAGCATAGAGGACAATAATGATGGCAGAATTGAATTAAATGAAGATCCCTCAGATCCTAATGTTATTAAGAAGTAGTACCTTGAACTTTTATGGATAGTAATCAAACAGATCAGGAATTATTTGAAAAAGAATTAAATAGCAGCAGGCTAGCTATTGACGAACTTGTTGAAGGAGATAAAGAACTACCGCTTTTTTTAGCTGAATGGTTAAAAAATGGCCTTAATGCTAGCGTAGCTTACAAAATCCTACACCCTAATGTTAGTGATGCTTCAGCCAGAGTTTTAGGCTCAAAAAAGTTAACAAAGATTAACATTTCCGCTATTTTGGCAGGATATGATCTTGGGTACAGTGATTATATGTCGGGCCTTAAAGAGGGTTTAGCTGCTACAAAATTAAATGAACAAACAGGAGAAAAAGTACCAGATTATAAAGTTAGATTAGAATTCCACCGAATTCTAGGTAGACTTTTAGGGTTTTAATTATAATCAGACAGTTGGTCAGCTCTTAATAATTAGCCCCATAGTTGACATTAAGCCTAAAAAGTGATATATTCACCACCAATCTATGAACATTGATCGAGAACATACTGGAGAGACTCAACAAGGTCAGCCCTATAAAACTCCTGAAAGCTTCGCATCTGCAACCATTCATTTTATGTATGGACTTTCCGAACGTGGTAAATACGATTCAGTAGCAGCTTATTTAGGTGATAAAAAATATGCACTTACAGCTGATTTAACTCAGGAGGGTTTTTCGCCTGAACAGATAGAGGAGGCTGTTAATGGTGGGTCAGTTAAAGCAGCACCAGTTTTTAGAAAGAGAGTGACAGATTTCTATTGGACAACTGAGGCAGAGGTTGAGTTAGATCAAATGGCAGCCCAGGCTCAAAGAAATTGCGGTGGAGATGGTACAGATCCAAACGCTCCAGCATTTGGTGATGTGGCTTCACTTGGTGGAGTTTTAGAAAGTCAACAACTCGCATTAGCTGTAGTTACTTATGCAACCCATAAAGGATTATTAGTCGAGACTGAGATAGATAGAGGAATAGGAGTTGGCCCAGTATATATAAGTAAAAATAATCCCCTAGCTTCCGTTCTGGCACCTCAAGATCAAGCGTAGTAATGGTTTCTAACAGCACTCCACTATCTCAAGAATCTTCTAAGTTTTAATCATAGCTTTGGTATAATCCTTTCATGGAAGAAAATGAGTTAGATTTCACTAAATTAAAGTATGTCCTCTATGCTAGAAAGTCCACAGATGATCCGCAAAGACAAGTTCGATCTATAGGCGACCAGATATTTGAGTGTAAGCAGTTAGCTTCAAGACTTGGATTAAATGTTGTTAAGATTTTAGAAGAAACTAAATCAGCTAAGAAACCAAATAAGCGACCAATATTCAGACAAATGCTTAATGACCTGAAAAAAGGTATTTATGACGGCATATTAGCCTGGAATCCAGACAGATTGGCAAGGAATATGAGAGAAGGAGGAGAGGTTATAGACA
>CAZYBP010000015.1:0-18179 GCA_964645555.1 uncultured Gammaproteobacteria bacterium | reverse complement strand
CAGATAACCCCAAACGTTTACTACTAACAGTTATCGGCATATCCGTAGTTTTAGGCACTCTGACCGGTTATATACTCTCAAATAAAAATGGTGGCTTAGCAAGTTCAGACCTTTTGGTAGGAGCTCCGAAAAACGCTCAAGCTGATGCTAAGACATTCCGAGACTTTGCCGAAGGCGTAGTTAAGGCTCGTCAGCAATCTGCTGCTGATGATAATAATTACGCAGAAGGAGCATATTTACTGCAACGCGACGGAGCAGTTCCGGTTGCTTTAACTTCTTCTGTAGTGGATCTTTCTAAATATGAAGGTAAACAAGTTAAGGTATACGGCGAAACTCAAAAAGCTTTACAAGAAGGTTGGTTAATGGATGTAGGTAGAGTTGATGAAATTAATTAGTCGTCGGTCCTCAGCTTAAGCTATCAGATTTTTTACACTTTGCCTGACGACTGACTTCTAAATACTGATAGCTATATGATACTTTTTGAAAATGTCACCAAAAAATACGGATCTAGTGTGGCCTTAGATGATATTAATTTAGAGGTTAAACAAGGCGAGTTTATATTTATTGTTGGCCCCTCAGGTGCAGGTAAGTCTACCTTGCTGCGTATCCTGACCAAAGAGATAACCCCCACCTTAGGCAAAGTCAAGTTAGGCGATATGGATGTTACTAAAATAAAAGACAGGGATTTACCAAACTTACGAAGAAAGGTTGGGGTAGTTTTTCAGGATTTCAAGCTTTTGGATGATAGGACTGTTTTTGAAAATGTGGCTTTGGCTTTGGAAGTTTTGGGTAAGCAAGACGAGGATATAACCAAGGCAGTGGAGCATATCCTTAGACTGGTAGAAATTTGGGACAAAAGAAACCTCTTCCCCAGACAACTTTCAGGAGGGGAAGCACAAAGAACTGCTATAGCCAGGGCAGTTGTAGGCAAACCGGACGTATTACTGGCAGATGAACCAACCGGAGATTTGGATCCTAAAACTGCTTGGGGGGTAATACAGCTTTTAAATGAAATTAACTCCTGGGGTACCACTGTCGTTATGGCTACCCACAATCAGGAAATAGTCAATACTTTAAAAAGGAGAGTTATTGTTTTGAAAAAAGGCACTGTAGCCAAAGATACTAAGGAAGGAAAATATGAGTAGGGCAATACTTTATGCCAAAAGAAATATCAGAAGAACCCCGTTTCAAGCCATTGCAGCTTCTATGGTTATGTTTTTAACCTTTTTTGCTTTACTTACTTTTATTTTACTGGCCACCGGTTCAGAGCTGGCTTTAAAGTACTTTGAAAGTAAACCACAAGTAATTGCCTTCTTCAAAGAAGGTACTACAGATCAAGATATCCAGATTATAGAAAATGCCTTGCAACAGGAAAGTATGGTTACCAAAACAAGGTTTGTGTCCAAACAGGATGCTTTGCAAATTTATAGGGACAGGAATAAGAACGATCCGGCACTTTTGGAACTGGTGACGGCCAATATCTTACCTGCCTCGCTTGAAGTATCAACTCAAACCCCTCAAGACTTGCAACCGATTGCCAACCTCTTAAAGAGAGAGCCGGTAGTTTCAGAGGTGATTGTACCGGAGGATGTGGTACAAACCCTGGTTCAACTTACCGGAATTATCAGAGTGATCGGAGGATCAACTGTCGGCTTTTTGATGATTTTCGCTTTGCTTGTTGTAGTCATGATAATTGGATTTAAAATCAGACTCAGAAGGAATGAGATTGAAATTATGAGGTTGCTTGGAGCATCCTCTTCTTTTATCAGGAACCCTTTTATTTTAGAAGGGGTGTTTTATGGAGTCAGCGGAGCAGTCAGTGCTTGGGTGTTAAGTTATGCTCTACTTTGGTATATTACTCCTCTTTTACAACAATATTTGGGAGAGGTCGAGCTGTTGCCGGTCAACCCCATTTTTATGTTGATGCTTTTAGTCGCAGCCATCATAGTATCTCTTGTCATTGGCGGATTGGGGTCAATTTTTGCAGTCAGGCGCTATCTGAAAATATCCTAATGTTTTCTAATGAAAAAGTTATTATCTTTACTTTTACTATCTAGCTTCGTTACCTTTCTTTTTCTATATTCTACCGCTTTAATGAGTCCAATCTTAGCAGATGATACAAATGATATAACTGCCCAACTTCAAGCCAAGGAGGCAGAAATTCAAAAACTGGAAGGCCAATTGATTGATGCCCGGAAACAGGAAAAGAGTTTAAAATCACAACTGGATCTGATTGACGGACAAACTAAAGTGACTACTTTAAAAATAGAGGAAACAAACTTAAGGATAGAAAAACTTAAAAGAGAAATAAATAATCTTGCCACAAGAATAGATAGGATCTCCATCACATTAGATTCTTTATCCGAATTACTTTTAGGTAGAATCGTCCAAACATATAAATACAGTAATTCCATCTCAACATTTGATCTAATATTTTCTTCAAGAGGTATTACTGAGTTAATAGAGCGGCTAAAGTATATCCAAGTTGCCCAAACTTATGACAAGAAAAAGTTGTATGAATTACAGGCAACTAAACTTGCTTATAACGATCAAAAACAAGATAAGCAGACCAGACAATCAGAAGCCGAAAAATTAAATAAGGATTTAGAAAATTATAAAAAGCAACTTGAGGAACAAAAAAGACAAAAGGACGAATTGTTAAAAATTACCAAAAATAACGAAGAGCGTTTTCAAGCTTTAATTACTCAGCTGAGAGCAGATACGGAATCGCTAGCCAGAGCATTGGCCGGCGGCGGAGTAAGCTTAGGGGAACATAATAAAGGCGATAGAATCGCACTTGTAGGATCATCCGGCTGTTCCACGGGACCACATTTACACTTCGAGGTTATTACCCCTGCACGTATAGAAAATGGTAAGATCGTCGATACTGGTGATGGCCGTGCTATTGGCTGGGGTATGAATCACCGCGTAGATCCCAAACCTTATATTGATTCCGGTCAGTTCAGCAAACCAGTTGCAGAGTATACGGGCAACGACAATTGCAGCAGAGGTGGCCAGTGCTTAAATGGGGATATTTCAACTAGATTTGGACAAACATATTATGTATTTAGCAATTCTGGTACCCAACACGGAGGTTTAGATATTGCTGATTATTTCGGAGCCCCGATTTATGCTGTAGAAAAAGGGACTGTTTATGCTTTCCAGGACAGCCAATCATGCTGGCTCTCAGGTACCCCCGGTAAAGGTGTCGCTATAGATCATCATAACGGCATGGTCACTTTGTATTGGCACATCCCCTAAACCCCTATTCAAAATTATGTTATTATGGGCTTGTGGTACTGGCAATTCTGTTGATTGTCATAGACTTAATATTTAATCCAAAGATAGTGTTGGCAATTAACCCACCTACCCAGATTAGCCCCAGTGATAATACCACTGTCTCCTCCTCTAAATTGACTTGGGATAGACCATCCTACTCTCTTTATTCAAATGACCCCTTCAGGATTCAAGTTGATGATAATTCAGATTTCTCAAGTCTTTATCGGGACTACACCACTAAGAATACTTATTACACTCCTGTTTTATTTGCTGGGACTTGGTACTGGAGGATCAGAGCCAAAGACAGCAGCGGAGCTTGGAGCGACTGGAGTAACACCTGGTCATTTATTTTATCATCAACCCCCTCACCCTCCCCTGCTCCTACTTCAACTCCTACCCCTTCCCCGACCTCCCTTACCTCCCCCAACCCTTCTCCTACTTCTTCCTTCACCATTGCTGATATCCCCTCTCAAATAAACTCCGATGAGTCATTTAATGTATTAATAAATTTATCCTTACCGGATAAACCAAATACAAAATTTTATTTAAAAGGCGCATTTAGAAAATCAGACAGTTCTAATTATTTTGGTCAAACTTTAGTTTCAGACAACTGGGTTAAAAATAGCAGTACCTATTCCAGCCAATATCCCGTAACAACTGATTCATCGGGAAATTGGTCAGGCAATTTAGAAGTAAAATCTGATATGGAAGATTCAGGATTTATAGGTACAGATGACTACAATTTTAAGGTGGGCAAGTATGATTCTACTGATTCAAGTCCTTCTGTTTCTTGGACTAGCAATGAATTAACTATTAAAATTATTACCAACCCCTCTCCTTCTGCAACTAACCCACCGGTCTCATCTGCTAAAACAAATTCCTCTCCTAAGCCGAAAAGTTATGATGTACTAGTCTATCAAATTGCGTCTGTGGCTGGAGTAAATAAATCTGCCAGTCAATCTGCTGCACCTGCCAGTAATATCAAAACCGTCAAAGTAGCCAGCAAAAAAAAGAATAATCCCGTTATTATTTTAGGCAGCATCTTTATTATTACAGGAATTGGAACTGTGATATATTTGTTTTTAAAGAATAAACATAAGTATAATCTTTAATTCATATGAAACAATTTAAAACACATTCAGAACAGGAAACAAAAGAAGCTGCCTATAATCTTGCTCAAAATACTAAAGCGCATATTTTTGCCTTAACAGGGGAATTAGGTGCAGGTAAAACTACTTTCGTTCAAGGATTTGCAAAGGGGTTAGGTATTGAAGATAAAATTATATCCCCTACTTTTGTTTTAATCAGACAACACAAACTACCAAACACCCCTAAAACACTTTTCCATGTAGATTTATACAGATTAGAAGATAATCCAAATATAAAAGAGTTGGGCCTGGAAGAACTTTGGTCAGATCCTAATCATTTAGTTTTAATTGAATGGGCAGAAAAAATAGATAAATTATTGCCAAAAGAAACAGTAAGAATTTCGATCCAAAAGACAGGACCCGACAAGAGAAAACTTACAATTCTTTCCTGATTTCTACTTCTATTGACCCTACCATTTCTTTATTTATACTTTTTAAATTTATAAACTCACCCTCCCAGCCTGCCCTGGTATGATTTCTATCAGGTTCTTTAATCAAAAACACCAACCCGGAAAAGTTCTCTTTACTACCGTCAAACTTATTTTTAGCGGCAACATACCCCGGCGGTTTATCAGGCAAATAGGCATAGTCAAAGGGAATATATCCATATTTCTTTTGGCCATACCACCAGAAAAGGTATTGATATGGATAATCGTAAACCGAAGGCAAGTAAGTATAAACCTTAAAATTTTGGCCATTGGCTTTTGTGTAAACATAATCAATTGCTGCAATTTCATTTTTGTATAACGAAGGGTCTAAATTAGCTTTTCCTAAATCGTTTGTAAAAAAATTAAAAAGATTAGTTATTCCAAACAAAACAATGAAAAAAGCAATACTTACAGATACAATATTCCCTAAGGGTCTAAAATTCATTAGGTCTTTTAATATAAAAGCAATTAAAATAATTGAGGCAGCCATCGGCCCTCCTAAATGCCAAGGATTGACATTGACCGGTAAAATAAGATATCCCAAAAACGGGATAATTACATATACTAATGCAATAGTCACAACTAAATCCTTTTTACCTCTTAATTTAAAAAAACGGATAGCTACAAAAGCTCCCAACAATAACATTATCGTTGTCAAATTTTTATGATTTAGCAAAGTTGGCAAAAACGTATTGTAAAAACTTTGGCCAATAACAATAATACGGTTTGGCAGATTAAACTCTGCCTGACTGTGTGACAAGAAATTACTTACTGATTTGCTCATGATAAACTGATGCCTTAAATCAAAAAATAATTGAGGAAGCAAGGTTAAAATAAAGAGACTTACTCCAATCCAAAAGAATTTACTTTTTACTAATTTAAATTTCCTTGCAATAATCATGCTTGTTAAAATAATCAGTGGGGTGAAAATTCCGAAATTCATCTCAAAGTTAAAAAATAATCCTGCTAAAATCCAGACAAAAACAATATGAAAAAGTTTACTCTCTTCAATATACGCTGCCAGAAGGTAAATAAATAAAGGAGTCAAAAGGGTTACCGGATTTGGGTTGAATGCATATAGATTCGTTAAGACGATGTAATCTGCAGCTACCCACAATGCACCAACCGGAAAAATTAGCCACAGATTCCATTTTGCAACAAGTTTAAGTAAGAAAAAACCACCGATAGCCCAAAGCGTTATTTCCATTATAATAGACCCATAAGGATCTCCTCCGCTTAAAATAAAAGGAATTGCTAAAAGATAGTACCAGCCGGGACCGTTGAAGAAACCCTCGATAGCAGAGGTAGGACCAATTAATCTAAATTTATTCAGCATTACCATTTCTCTGACATCCACCATATCCCTGGCATTATCCATATTAAAAAGGAAATTACCACCCGCAGTCAGAAATAATCTATAAATTATACCGACCATTAAAACAAAAATTATGAGCTTGTTAATCACTGCCTTATATCTTTCGGCTTTCGGAATTGTAAGCGCAAATCACCAAAGCTATACTCTCTAATCAGATTTGTTTTGCTATCCTCTGAGCCGATTTCCCAGTTGTATCTATCATCCGGTATGCCGACAGGTGGTTCAATTATAAAAAATGTTTCAGGCAAAGGATTTTTAATTTGTGCTAATAAACCATCTCCTAAAAGCCCTACTTGATTGTGACCATAAAAACTTGGTACATAACCATATTTATTTTTTCCATACCAGGAATAAAGGTATGCCCAGGTCGTATTTGTCCAAAGAGGAAGAGTTAAACTGTTAATAGAAAAAGGGTTATTATCTGCAAGTTCATAAGTTTTATCTATTAAGCTCAACTCATTTTTTAAATTCATACCATTTGGAATCACCAGGATGATTTGACCTGCCGGGGAATATTTAAAAATTGCATATAAATTGGAACTTAAAATTATGATAAATAATATTATTGTTATTGCTTTATTAAACTTTATTAAATTTTTAAACAGAAACAGTAATCCTAAAGTTGCCGGAACAATTAGACCTACATTTGCATAAGTATTGGTATGCCCTCCAAAGATAAAAATTAACAGATTTGAAAATAAACAAAACAGTAAATACCCGCTTTTTTTGATAGAAAAAATTACCAAAAGAGTTAAAATTCCTCCGAGAAAAACATTAATAGGTATAAAGTTATAAGTAAAAAGCTCTACTAGCCTATTTATGTAATTTATCAGTAGTTCACTGAATTGGGGACGGAAATCAATCTGTGAACCTGCTGAAATACTTAAAAAGCCTATTGCTGTTTGAAATAAGCTGTTAAATTTTAATGTAGAAATTATAAAACTGCCAAGTCCCAAAAAAGCAATTACGGCTGATATTAAAATAGCGGATTTGTTAGTTTTAAGCTTAAACAGAACACCAAAAATAGGTATTAGAACTAAAAGATAGATTAAAAAAAATTGGAATTGTGTGGAAAGAGCGGCCATAAGCGTTGTAAGATATAAACCCCGAATATTTCCTTTTTGCCAAACCCTTAAGAAATAAAAATATAAAGCAATAGTAAGTACGGCAGGAGCGGGATTGGAGATCCAAGGAGCATATTGTATTGCTTCAAAAGATATGGCAAAAAAAAGACCAGCCAGTATTGCCCATTTAGTATTTCCCAGTAAATCCCTGGCCAGTAACATCAGAGGAATAATAACAAGTGCATTTAACATTGATAAAAATACTGCTACTACCCGGGGATCCCCATTGCTTAAACCATAAAAGGGTGCTATCAGGTAATAATATAGCGGGCCATGATAAAGACCTACAGTTGAAGTGGGTGGACCTTGTATTTTTAAATCATAATTTTGCCAAATTTGTTTCGCCACAAAAGCATCTCTGGCCATATCATAATGAAAAGATACCGATCCTGAGAAAATAAAGGGGATACGTAAGGTAAAAGAGGCGATAACAAATAAACCTAACAAAAGCTTAAACATCATTTCCATTTAAACTTACTCTTCTAAACTTTGCAATAAGCATTATGGTAAAATCTTATCTATGCGTATTTTAGTAACCGGAGGTGCCGGTTTCATAGGCTCACACGTCCAACGTTTATTGTTAGATAGTGGCCATCACGTTACTGTAGTTGATGACCTGTCAAAGGGGAGAAAAGAATTAGTTGATCCAAGGACTACCTTTATTCAACTTAGCTTATCCGATCAGAAAAAGTTAGAAGAAATTCTGCCGGGTCATGACGGAGTAATCCATATGGCTTCTTTCATAGAAGTAGGTGAGTCGGTAGCAAAACCTGTAGAATTTGTAGAAAATAATATTTTAGGAACCGTTAAATTACTCGAAGCAATGAAGGCTACAAACGTCAAAAGAATAATTTTCTCATCCAGCGCATGCGTATATGGAAAACCTACTAAAATCCCTATTATGGAAGAAGATACCTTAGGTCTGCAGGAAAATCCTTATGGTTTAACCAAAGTCAGCATGGAACAGTTTTGCATACTTTATCATAACATTCACAACTTTGACGTTACTATCTTACGCTACTTTAATCCGTACGGACCTGCAGAATTACATACACCGGAAACCCATGCCATTCCAAATTTTATTCAAGCCACTTTAAACAAACAACCTATTCCGCTTTTTTGGAATGGGCAGCAGATAAGAGATTTTATATATATAGAAGATCTGGCTACAGCACACATTTTACCTTTAAACCAAACCGGACTCCATATATATAATGTAGGAACAGAAACAGGTTCCAAAGTCATTGACGTTGTCAAAAAAATATTTCGGATAATAGGCTATGAAGTTCCCATTGAGAATAAGGGTGAAAGAAAAGGTGATGTCCCCCAACTTGTCGCCTCTTCACAAAAGATTAAAAGTGAGCTAGGCTGGAGTACAAAAGTAAGTTTAGAAGAAGGTTTAGAAAAGACTATTGAATTTTTTAAATCCCAAAATTCCTAATACTTTCCGCTCTTTCCTTTTTTCCACTTAACTGAAAAAAGAAACGGATAAAACATATCCTCTTTCTCGCTAATGGTTAAAATATTGCTCTCATCTTTTGTACTGAATTTCAAATCAGGCACATCTGAGATAATAGCAATAGGTTGACTCTCAGCTCCTTCTCCCATTTCCAATACGGCAGAGGTAGCCAAACTGTCTGGTAAATTAGAAGTTTCCATCCTAAACTCTCTACCAAATAAATCTTGTGTACCTCTATAATCCTTTAACGGCTTAAATCCATAGTAGCCTATGGCTATACCGACTACTCCTCTTCTTAAAGGTATCAATCTTGAATCGGTAATAATTACTCCCAAATTATTAACCTTAAATTGCTTTCTTAAAAATTCCCAAATTTTCTTTGCCGACCTTTGAGGGTTTTTGGGCCAAAGCGTGTAATAATCTGCACCATTACTCTCATCGACCCCAGAGGATGCAATCAACATATTATTTTTTATGGTGTGTAAAATCCATCCACCGGGAGATACATTTCTTGGTATATATTTATCTGCTTCTTTTATAGCTAATTCGTCTTTGGTCATTTTAGAAAAAGGCATACATCTACCTTCGCCTATGGACACCACTTTAGAGGTAACTGCCACAATAGAGTTCTCGTTTAAAATCTTGATATTAGTTGAGAGTAATTCCCAAAGATTATCTTTAGGCGGTAGAAATTTCCTTGTCTTAATTGCCGCTACCTTCATAAGAATTGTAGTTTAACAGGATCCAATTGCACATTCAAATCTTTATTGTTACTATTCTAAATAGATGAAAAGTCTAACCTTATATTTTAAAAAGCGGCCATATCTTTTAATTTTAGGAATCATCCTTTTAATCAGTTTATTTTTCAGGACATATAAAGTCATCGATCGTTTTGGGTTTGCAGGTGACGGAGATTTATTCTCCTGGATAGTTAAAGATATTTTAGTTAATCAGCACTTGAGATTAAGCGGTCAACAAACTAGTGCCCTAGGCATTTTTATCGGACCTCTTTTCTATTATCTTTTAACACCATTTTTCCTTCTTTTTAAGATGGATCCAATCGGTGCAATTATCCCTGTTACCATTATTGGAATATTTACAACATTAAGTTACTATTTTGTGTTTACTAAGCTGTTTAATAACAGAGTGGGATTAATTGTTGCCTTTTTACACGCAACACTTTTATCTTCAGTCCAGTTTGACCGTATGGTTGTCCCAAGTACCCTTACCAATATTTGGACCGTCTGGTATTTTTTTGCAATAATCTCTATAAGCCGGGGGAATTATCAGGTGTTACCTCTGCTGGGAATCTTAATTGGTTTAATCTGGCATATACATATTGCCTTAATTCCTGCACTGGTCGCCATCCCGACGGCTTTCTTAGTCTCTAAAAAATTACCGAACAAAAAAAATATAATACTTTTTTTACTTACATTTTCTTTCACCTCTTTACCTTTAATAGTTTTTGAAGTCAGACATAATTTTCAACAGGTTGTAAGTTTATTAAATAATTTCTCTACTACCCGCGAAGGAGCTACCGGTCTTTATAAATTTATATTGGTAATAAATATGATTGTAAAAAATATAAATACATTATTATTTGCCCCTCAATCTTTCAACTTTACCGACAACATTTACTTCGCATCAATTATACTTATTTCAGCAGTCTTCTTAATTGGAAGAAAGATTATTACATTTAAAGAAATAGTTCCGCTATATGTCTGGATTGTCGGAGTGATTTTATTTTTCTCTCTCAGCTCCTCTCCTATCTCTGAATATTACTTTGCGAATATCGAAATCATCTTTTTGTTCTTTACCAGTCTCCTGCTTTATCTTCTTTTTATATCTTCCATTCAAGGCAGATACCTAGTCCTTGGGGTATTGGCAATAATATTTATAAAAAACGCTTACTTTTTCATAAGCCAGGATTATTACCATAAAGGCTATCAAGAAAAAAAGGCAGTTGTAGACTATATTATCCAAGACGCAGCAAACAAGAATTTCCCTTGTTTTGCAATTAATTACATTACTTCACCCGGCGAAAATGTTGGCTTTAGATACTTCTTTTTTTTAAAAAATGTCCATCTCGCAGTTCCGGGCAGGGGTAGTCCTGTTTATTCCATAGTCATTCCTGAAGAACTAGCTGAAAGTAAAGTAAAATTTAATCATATCGGAATTATCCCTCCAGAAGAAATCCCACCAAGAGAATTAATGGCTGAAGCTTGCAGCGGAGAAAACACTAACTTAACAGAACCTATGGGGGGATATATGAACTAATATGGGTTTGAAAGAGGCTGGTATTACCTTAATATTTTTCATTGTTGTAACATTAATATTTTTCTATAAAATTTTTTTAGGATTAATACCGCTCCCCGCTGATCTTATTGTTGGGGGTTATTATCCTTGGTTAAGTTATAAATGGGGCTATACGACAGGAGTACCTGTCAAAAATACTAAACTGTCAGATTCTGTCTCATTATTTTATCCGCTAAAAGCTTTAGTTGCCCAGTCCTGGAAAGAAGGAGAATTTATTCTGTGGAACCCATATATGTTTGGAGGGTCTCCCCTTTTCGCCAGCGTTTCGTTTGGATTACTTTTTCCCACCATGATTTTTTACTTAATTTTCCAAGCGCCGATTGCCTGGACCTTACAGACTATGTCTCAACCTATACTTGCATCTTTTTTTATGTATTTGTTTTTAAGACATCTTAAGTTGGATAAAATTCCCAGCATCTTTGGCAGTATTGCTTTTGGGTTCGGAGGTTTTACGATTTTGTGGATGCAATGGAATACCCAGGCTACCACTGCCTTATTTTTCCCCCTTTTGATATTACTATTAGACAAGTATCTCATTTCAATGAATCCAAGGTGGGGAATTTTGTTTAGTATAACTCTCACTTTACAAATATTTGCAGGATATTTGCCAATCCTGCCACTAACCATATTAGGTCTTGTAATCTGGTATGTCTTTAAAGCCAAGGGTTTATCTTCTTTAAAGATACTTTTTTTTGTTTTCTTAGGGGTACTTTTAAGTGCTGTTTATTTACTCCCTGTTGCCGAGTTAATACAAATCTCTCAAAGAAAAATTGAAAGGCTGGGAGCTGAGGGGCCGTTTACACCGCCTGAAAATTTTATTAATTTAATAGCCCCGGATTTTTTTGGCAATGATGCTACGGGTAACTTCTGGGGGAGAGGAGACCATATGGATGCTACTTTATATATCGGTGTCACAACTTTAATCTTTGCACTTATGAGTACGGTTATTTTTTTTAAGAGAACTGAAGTTAAAATTGCTGTTTGCCTGTTTGTAGTGGCGGTTGTAATTTCTATATCAAATCCCCTAAGCGTTTTGTTATATAAGTCCGGTCTTTGGGGAGGTCCCTCCATAACAATGAACCGGGTAAATTTCTTAATTAATTTTGCTCTATCTATCTTAGGAGCATACGGATTATCGGTTTTTAAAAAGTCCAGTCTTACTTTTAGCTTGAAACCAGTTTTATCCATAGCAATAATTGCTTTGGGGATAATTGGCGGCTTACTAATATCTAAACAAATACTGCTACAAGGATTGAATGCAATCACTGTAACTAGTGAAGTAAACAGCTCGCTAACACGAATTAATATTAGTTTAAGAAATTTTATTTTGCCCGCCTTTTTAATTGCAATAACATTTTTACTAATATATCTGTCAAAAAAATACAGATTTGTTCAAAAAATTTCGGCATTTGTCTTTATCTTAATTCTGGTTTTTGAGCTATTCCGGTTCGGGCTTAAATTTAATACATTTTCAAAACCCTCACTAATTTATCCTCAAACGCCCATTACGGATTTTTTAGAAAAGTATCCCAATGACCGATTTATTGCTGAGCAGGATATCTTACCTGCAAATATGTGGGTTCCTTTTACGATTTCTTCAATAGGCGGATACGAAACAATTTATCCCCTAAATATAGCTAAACTGCTTGCTGTTTCTGACTCCGCAAATATTGATGCTACCCCGATGACTAAGTGGGCTATACTGCAAAACTTAAATTCTAAAATATTAGATGGTACTAACACCCGTTTTCTGCTGACCCTCAAGAAAGACAGGGAAGGAAAACCTTCCAGCAGTGGTGAAATTAATTCTAAATTTAACATATCAAAATACAAAAAAATTTTTGAGGATAAAGAAGTAGCAATACTGGAAAATATCCAATCTCTTCCAAGAGTATACTTAACGACTAAAGTAATCAAAGCCTCCGATCAACAAACCTTGAAATTATTACTGGATGAAAATTTTCCTATTAAAACAACTTCCGTTACCAATGATTTCGAATTTAACAGTAGCTCAACTGAAAGTTTAAATGCTAATTTAGAATATAAACCGATTACCCATTCTCACCTGGCTGTTAAAACTGCTGCCAATATAGATTCATATTTAGTAGTCCTGGATTCTTTCTACCCCGGGTGGAAAGCTTTCATCGACGGTAGACAATCAAAAATATATAGAACAAATTATAATTTTAGGGGTGTTTTCTTACCAAAGGGAAACCATACCATAGATTTCATTTACTCTCCAAATTCTTTGAAATATGGAGCAATTATTAGCGGGATAACTCTAGTTGGCATAATTATTTTGTTAATCTACCCACTAATGAAAAGATCTTAGTATTTTTGGTAACAGCGGCAAAATCTCACTTGCCAAAGTCCCTGCCTGTCCTACTTTTTCTTTTAACTTTTCACCTGCCAACCCATGTATATACACACCACAACATGCAGCATCAAAAAGATCTAAACCTTGGGCAATAAAACCTGCAATAACTCCGGATAAAACATCGCCTGTCCCGGCTGTTGCCAAAGCAGGATTAACAAAAGGGGCAATCTTAATTTCCCCATCATGAGAAACAATGATGGTATTTGCTCCTTTCAAAACCACAATTTGCCTCCACTGTTTGGCGTATTTTATTGCTATATTTTTTCTATCGGATTGGATATCGGCTATACTTCTGCCTGTTAACCTACTCATCTCCCCTGGATGCGGAGTAAGTATTACTCTGGTATGAAATTTTTTCCACCACTTATCCGTTTGGGAGAGAATATTTAAACCATCCCCATCTATAACCATTTTTGATAGTTTGATTTGTAACAATTTATTGACAAACTTTATGGTTGATTCGTCTTGTCCTAACCCCGGACCCAACAAAACAACATCATATTCAAATAATTTCTCAAAAGCTTGCTCCGGTAAAAGGAATGTTACTTCAGGCAGTTTCCTTGAAATAATTGTCTCAACAATAGAAGTTGTTACTAAAGTAGCTAAGCCTACCCCTACCCGGTAGCTTGCTGCACAAGCAAGATATGCTGCCCCCGGATAATTTTGTGAGCCAGCAACAACAAGTACTTTTCCAAACGTACCTTTATTAGCATTTTTCGGTCTCTTAGGTAAACGTTTATTAACCCAATCTTTAGTTAGTTTTTCAGTCTTAAGCATTGAACAATTAGTGCCCTTTATGAAACAGGTCTATTCTAATTTAAAAATCTAGTTAGGGTAGTGACAATGTTTATACTTAACTGGAGTTCCATCCGGTTTAGTACTGCCACACCAACACGGGTCATTTCTGCCAATTTTTCCGTGCAATTTAGTTAACTGCCCTTGATGACCGTAAGTTTCCTGAGCTATAACTTGACCTCCTCTTTCAATGGTAACTTTAGTTACAGAATCTTTAGATCCCTCGCTAACACCCGGGATGACAGGGGAATTAGCTCGTTCAACTTCCCCTACTTCAGTTTCCACTCCAACCTCAATTTCCGGATGCCTTTCTTCAACTACTACTTGTTGAGGCGAAATCTGAGGCGTCTGACCTTGTACCGCTACTTTATAAATTCTGTGCACAATTTCATAGTCTATCTCCACCATCAACTTCTCAAACAAATCAAACCCTTCTCTTTTATATTCAATCAAGGGATCTCTTTGAGCGTAACCCCGGAGTCCTATTCCGGAACGCAAATCATCCATGGTATCCAAATGTTCAATCCACAATGTATCGATAGTATTTAAATAAACAAATACCTCCATTTGCCTGACAACTTCAGATCCCACCTGTGTTTCCCTCTGATCGTAAAAGTTAGTAGCAAGCTCCGTTAAAAACTTCGTTAACTCTTGCGGGTCTTGTATCTGAGAAACTCTACTTTGTAAATCTTTTTGACTGGCTTCATCTAATGGTGCAATTGCGCAAAATTCTTCTGTTATTTTTGCATAATCAACTTCAGTCTCTGAATAGATAGTGACAATATTGCTAAGCTCTGTGCCTATCTTTTCCAAAAGCTCTGCTTTTAAGGTTATGTCTTTACTTTCTGCTGTTTCCAATACCTTTTTGCGGATTTCATAAATAATTTGTCTTTGTTGATTCATTACATCATCATATTCGACAGTGTGTTTTCTGATATCAAAGTTATGCCCTTCAACTTTTTTCTGTGCTCCTTCAATTGCCTTAGAGACTAAACCATGTTCAATCGGCGTATCTTCCGGCATCTTCAAAAAATCCATGACTTTAGACACTTGTTCTCCGCCAAAGATTCTCATTAAATCATCTTCTAACGAGACAAAAAACCTGGTTTCTCCCGCATCTCCTTGACGGCCGGAACGACCTCTAAGTTGATTATCAATTCTCCTCGATTCGTGTCTTTCAGTACCAATTACATATAAACCCCCTGATTTATTAATATCTTTACCTAACACAATATCTACTCCTCTGCCTGCCATGTTGGTGGCTACAGTCACTGCCCCTTTTTCGCCTGCACGGGAGATAATTTCTGCTTCTTTTTCATGATTTTTAGCATTTAACAAAGCATGAGATATACCTTTCCTTTTTAGAAGCTCTGACAAGAATTCATTCTTTTCTATCGAGGTCGTACCTACCAAAACCGGTTGTCCTTTGGTATATAGCTCTTCCACCAAATTAGCTACAGCCGTATATTTGGCACTTTGAGTCTTATAAATAGTATCCGGATGATCTGCCCTGATCATTGGATTATTGGTCGGAATAACCACTACTTCCAGCTTATATATTTTATTAAATTCTTCCGCCTCTGTAGCTGCAGTACCTGTCATACCGGCTAATTTTTCATACATCCTAAAATAATTTTGGAAAGAGATGGTGGCCAGAGTTTGTGATTCTTGTTGAATTGATACACCTTCTTTTGCCTCAATTGCCTGATGCAAACCTTCTGAATATCTTCTGCCCGGCATAAGTCTACCGGTAAATTCATCCACAATTATGACTTCACCCTCTTTAACTATGTAATGCTTGTCTTTTTGGAATAGAGTTTTCGCCTTTAAGGCTTCTTCTAAATGATGGAGTGTAGAAAAATCTTTCTCATAAAGATTATCTACTCCCAAAATCTTTTCTATCTTTAATACCCCATGTTCTGTCAAATGTGCTGTATTGGCTTTTTCGTCAACAACATAGTCAGAAGAGGAGAGGCCATCAATAATTTTGGCAAATTCGAAGTATTTTCCCGTTGCTTCCTGAGCAGGCTGGGAAATAATCAAAGGAGTTCTAGCCTCATCTATCAAAATAGAATCCACCTCGTCAACTACTGCAAAAAAATGGCCTCGCTGAGACTGATCTGATAGTCTAAACACCATATTATCCCGAAGATAATCAAACCCGAATTCATTATTGGTACCATAAGTTATATCTGCTGCGTATGCCTCTTTTCTAGTAATCGGCCTTAGATGCTGTAACCTTTTGTCTGTATGGGAAGGATCCTTAAACTTAGGATCATAGATATATTGAGTATCATGTACTATAGCTGCACAGCTTGCTCCTAAAGCATAAAAGATCGGACCCATCCAGCCGCAATCCCGCATAGCCAAGTAATCATTCACTGTAACCAAATGTGCCCCTTTTCCGGCTACGGCATTTAGAAATAATGCCGGGGTAGCAGACAAAGTTTTACCCTCACCGGTTTTTTGCTCGGCAATTCTGCCTTGGTGTAGAACAATAGCCGCCATCAGTTGTACATCAAAATGACGTTGTTTAAGATTTCTTTTAGCAGCTTCCCTGACATAAGCAAACACTTCAGGCAAAAGTTCATTCAAACCCTTCCCTCGTTCATGCTGCAGTTTAAACTCTGCAAATTTTCCCTTTAACTGCTTGTCTGTCAATTTGGCAGTTTTTTTCTCTAAAGAATTTATGTCCTCAACCAAAGGTTTTAACTTATTAATCTCCCGCTCATTTGAATCCAATAATTTACCTAAAATTCCTAACATATTTTGTATATTATACGTAATAACGATGATAATTTCACCTTTAATTAATTGACAATTAGCCTACTTTTCTAATACACTTACTATAGTTAACTTGCCCACATGGATAATTCAAATAATACAAACTGGCCCAATAATCCAACCCCTACGCCTACGCCTTCTCCGGGTTCACCAACACCTAATTTACCTCCCACACCAGTTACACCATCATTTCCTACGGATAATGGTTTCACAAACCAGTCTTCACTAGATAATAATCAAGCCGGATCCGCTCCCAGTTGGTCATCAACTTTATCTTCCCAATCAACAATACCAAGTCCAACTGATCCAAGCACCTTAGCAATACCTGTTCAGCCGCCGCCCCAGCCTGACCAGCAAAATCCCTTTTCTTTTCCTGCAACAGACAATCAACCTGCATTATCTTCAACTTTACCTGCCTCTACTATACCATCTCCTGTGCAAATATCTCCGTCGCCATACCCTTTTACTTCAGCTATGCCAGATAATTACTCATCTGTTGCACCAACAAATCCTATGGATAGTACTTCCACTTTTGCTCCACCTCAAAACGAGACGAATAATCCGAATACCTCTCCATTAGATAACCCCTTGGGAGCCCCATCACAACCTCCGATAATTAATGGGTCGCCTAGCCCTACACCAACTTGGATGCCTAGTTCAACTGAAGAAATAACCACCAATTCTGCTGTTACAACTGATGCTACTCTAACGCCTGGTGTAGCAACCCAACTAGAATCTGTACCAACATTCCAGGAGGAACCTGTTCCGCTCTCTAATCAACCGATGACACCTTCTGACCAACCGCCGTCAATAGAGAATGCACCAACCGACTTATCTCATTTACTGGGAAACAATAACAGCACCCCGCCGCTAAACAACCAAACCAACCAATCTCCAGCGGAGACATTGGTTGTGCCACCGAATGCCTCACCGGAAGTACCCACTGTTCCCACTGAAAATCAAAAAGGTATACCAAAATGGCTGATAGGTGTAGGCATGGGTCTGCTTATAGTCATCGCAGGCACTTCTGCCTATTTTATTCTGGGAATAGGTCAGCCGGCTAAAGAAACAACTTCTGTACCAGCGGAAGTGAC
>CAZYBP010000014.1:2796-18854 GCA_964645555.1 uncultured Gammaproteobacteria bacterium | reverse complement strand
AATTTTCCTACTTGAAAAAAATTAACTATTTCATTATCGTTACTAACGCAATAAATTGATATGGCAAAAAATATAAAAAAACCTTCAGCCTTTGATCTTTTAGGAACTTTACCTGACTGGGCTGTTAAAGAATATATCAAAAAGGGAATTATTAAAATTGATCCTTTGCCCAAAAATTGGGGAGAATCAGTAGATGAGGTGACAATTGATTTTCACTTAGGCAATAAACTGCGGGTTTTTTCCATGGATGGGATGAATACCATCGATACTAAGTTTACCAACAAAGAGGACATGGAAAAAATGATGAGGTTAGTGGAATTAAAGCCCGGCCAGCCATTTATCTTAACCGAACATGATTTTGTGATAGCTACAACCAAAGAGAAACTGACATTGCCAAATGATATTGTGGGTCATCTGCATGGTAAATCATCTTTGGCGCGTTTAGGAGTGGTTGTGCATTCTACTGCTGCCAGGTTTGACCCAGGCTGGGACGGTCATCCTGTTTTAGAGTTTGGTACTTTTTTAAAGGGTAAAAGACTAATTATTTATGAAGGAAGCCCAATTTGTGCATTTTCTTTTGAAAAATTGGCTGCGCCTGTTGAAAGATCTTATAAAAGTAGTCCGAATAATAGATATGGGGGGAGTGATTTGCCGGAAGTTTCAAACATCACAGGTAGGAAAAAGTTAAAAGTTAAAAGTTAAAAGTATGGAAGTTTTCTTCCAGAAAACTTTTGATATTTGAATTTATATTATGTCAGTTTTAGGTATAGATCATCTTCTCCAAAGAATTAAAATTCAAAAGTTAATAGAAGATTTGGGTAAACGTGAGTTAAAAAATCCAGAGGGTGTTGGTGTGGATTTAAGACTAGGAGCTATCCATAAAATTGTAGAAGGTGGGGCGTTTATTGAAGCAGATGGAGTAAAGGGTTTAGGTAGTCGAAAAGGTGTCAAAACTCAAACTATTGCAGAGTATAACAAGAGAAAAAGAAAACAAGAGTGGGTAGTAATAAAGCCCGGAGATTATTATCTTGTTTCTACTTTAGAAAGTTTAAACACACCTTCTGATTTAATGCCGCTAATTTTCCCAAGGACTTCTCTTTTTAGGGCAGGTTTGCTGTTGCTAAATTCTAAAACAGACCCAGGCTATAAGGGGACTTTAACCATGGGGCTTAAAAACTTATCAGAGTTTGATGTTAAGTTACAAATGGGTGCTAGAATATGTAATATAGTTTTTTTCAAAATTGAAGGTAAGACTGTCTTTTATAGAGGTCAACATCAAGGCGGGAGAGTCAGCCCACATAAAAGAGAGCAACAAGTGTAAAATGTCAAAACAAAAACATCAGGAATATCAATATTTAGATTTATTAAAAGATATCCTAAAAAATGGGATAGATAAACCAGTATTTAATAATCCCGGGGTTACGATAAGATCTGTATTTGGAAGGCAAATTAGGTTTGATTTATCAAAAGGTTTTCCTCTTCTAACTACAAAGAAGGTATTTTTAAGAGGAATAATTCATGAACTTCTTTGGTTTTTAATGGGGGATTCAAACATTAAATATTTGGCAGATTGTGACGTTCATATATGGGATGAATGGGCGTATAAAAAGTTTAAAGTGCAAAGTGCAAAGTTAAAAGTTAAAAAAATAATGGCTCAGGACGAATTCATACGGAAAATTAAAGAATTACCAAAAGACGATCCTTTTGTTAAAAAGTGGGGGGATTTAGGTAATGTTTATGGTGTGCAGTGGAGAAAATGGAAAACATCTGACGGACGGGTTATTGATCAGCTGGCATGGGTTATTAATGAATTAAAAACAACTCCTTTTAGAAAATCAATTGTAGTTTCTGCCTGGAATCCTGAGTTTATCTATGAGATGGCAGCTCCCGGTAAGTCCATGGCACTGCCTCCTTGCCATACCCTTTTCCAATTCAATGTAAATAATGGTAGGTTGTCGTTGCAGCTTTATCAAAGATCTGCAGATTCTTTTTTGGGAGTGCCTTTTAATATTGCCAGCTATGCTTTATTTACTATGATGATTGCTCAGGTGGCAGGGTTAAAGGCGGGAGAATTTGTGCATACTTTTGGGGATGTGCATATTTATAGTAACCATTTTGATCAGGTAAAAGAACAATTAAAAAGGAAACCGCGCCTTTTTCCGAAAATGAAGATAAATCCAAAAATTAAAAATATTGATGATTTTAAATTTGAAGATTTTACTATAGAAGGCTATAATCCTTATCCACCAATTAAAGGTGAAGTAACAGTTGTAGGAGGATTTTAATGTATAAAAATATCCGGGTTGTCATGGTGGCTGCACTTGATTCCAAAAGGGGAATAGGTAAAAACAACAAACTACTTTTCAGGATAAAAGAGGATTTTGACAGGATGAGAAAACTCATTGCAGGCAAGCCTCTTATTATGGGCAGGAACACTTATGAATCCATGCTTTCCTACACTGAGGGAAAAATTATTCCGGGCAGTAAAAATATAGTTATAACTTCCGATGCGGATTACGGAGTCAAACACAAAGAAGGCTGTCTTGTTACTCATTCGCTGGAGAGTGCAATGGAGGCAGCAGCAAAAGATAATCCGGAGGAAATTATTATTTTCGGAGGGCAGAAGGTCTTTGAGCAAGCCTTGAGGGCAACGGACAGACTATACTTAACTGTAGTTGAAGGAGACTTTGGTGCAGACACCTTTTTTCCTGATTACTCAGAATTTAAAAAAGTGCTTTCAGAGAAAGATTATGTTTCCGCTGAAGGTTTAAAGTTTAAATTCTTGGATCTTGAAAGATAAGCTGGAAGCTGGTAAAATACTCAACATTACACACTCAAAGCTTTTAAGTCTCTGACCGCATGGCTTTGGGGAGGATTAAGAGACTATGTATAAGTTACCCTCTTTACAGGAATTATTAGAAGCAGGTGTTCATTTTGGACATCAGGTCCGACGTGGGCATCCCAGGATGAAGCCGTACATTTATGGTGCAAGAGAGGGTGTCCATATTATTGATTTGACTCAATCTGAAGGCTTACTAAAAGAGGCTGCTGAGTTTGTTTATAACTTAGGAAAAGAAGGAAAAGTTTTGTTATTTGTTGGTACTAAAAAACAAGCAAGACCAATAGTGGAAGAACTAGCCAAGAATTTAGAAGCTCCATTTTTGGTTGAAAGATGGATGGGTGGATTTTTGACTAACTTTGAGGAGATTAAAAAAAGAATAAAACTTCTAAAGGATCTAAAAGAGCAAAAAGAAAAAGGACAGCTTTCTAAATACACTAAAAAAGAACAACTCTTACTGGATAGAAAAATGGAGTCTCTCCAAAAAGATTTTGCAGGAGTGATGGATTTGCAGGGTCATCCGGATGCTGTCTTTGTGGTTGATGCGGTTTCAGACAACATAGCAGTAAGAGAGGCTAATAGACTGGGGATTAAAGTAGTGGCGATTGCTGATTCAAACTGTAATGTTTCAGAAATTGATTATCCTATCCCAGGCAATGATGATGCTATCAAATCCATTAAAATTTTGTCAGAGGCTGTAGCCGGAGCTTTCGGTGAAGGGAAAAAAGAAGCAGGTAAGGTGAAAGCGGCAAAGGAGAAAAAAGAAGCAGAAGAATCTCGTGCAGAAGATGCTGTTAGCGAGGAAATTGTACAGGAAGTGGCTGCAGCTGAAGAGGAAGTAGAAAAGAAAGCTGTTAAAGAAGCCGAAAGAGTTGTTGAATAAAAGTTTAAGCTTAAACTATGACAGTTAAACTTGATGATATTAAATTACTCCGTGAACAAACTGGGGCTGGGATTGCCGACTGTAAGGAGGCCCTGAGTCAGTCGAAGGGCAATATGGAAAAAGCCAAACAGTGGTTAAAACAAAAGGGTTTTGATAGAGCTTCAAAAAAAGGAGAAAGAGAAGTAAAAGCCGGTATTGTTGATGTTTATTCTCACTCAGGTAAAGTAGGCGTTTTAGTGGAACTTCTCTGTGAGACAGACTTTGTTGCCAGGACTGATGACTTTAAGAATCTGGCACACGAGTTGTCCTTACAAATTGCTTCAATGAACCCGACCTCTTTAGAGGATTTGCTTTCTCAAGAATATATCAGAGATGGTTCAATGACAGTGGATCAACTAGTTAAATCAAGTATTGGAAAATTAGGGGAAAACATACAAATTGGTAGATTTGAAAGAATAGCTTTAGGAGAGTAATGGATCCTGTTTTAACGCAACCAAATCAAAAGATTGAAGAGGCAATTCATCACTTTAAGGTGGATATTGCCGGTATCCGTGCCGGCAGAGCAAATCCGGGACTGGTAGAAAACATTTTGGTTGATGCCTATGGATCCAAAATGAAGATGGTGGAAGTAGGTAATATTGCTGCCCCTCAGCCTTCCTTACTAACTATTCAAGTTTGGGATGCATCCATCTTACAAAATGTAATAAAAGCCATTCAGGAAGCAAGCTTAGGACTAAATCCTTCAAACGAGGGTACTTTAATCCGTCTGCCTATACCTCCATTGACTTCAGAAAGAAGAGAAGAGTTTATTAAGCTTCTACATCAGAAAATGGAAGAAGGCAAAGTCACAATCAGGCAAATTAGACAAGATTTTAGGAATGAATGGAAAAGAGAGTCTGAAGAGGGAAAATTTGGCGAAGATGAATTTTTCAGAAGAGAAAAAATCCTCCAGGAATTAGTGGATAAAAAGATTTTAGAGGTGGAGGAATTAGGTAAAACGAAGGCCGAGGAATTAACACAAATATAAGATAGAGTCTAGTCACTATGGTTATATCTATTATCATTTTCATCTTAACACTACTTGTTTTAGTAGTTATTCATGAACTGGGTCATTTTATAATGGCCAAAAGGTTTGGTATTAAGGTAGAAGAGTTTGGTTTTGGTATTCCTCCGAGATTAATTGGTAAAAAAATAGGCGAGACAATTTATTCTTTGAATGCTTTACCTTTGGGTGGATTTGTCAGACTTTTAGGTGAAGATGAGCAATCAGCCTCTAAGAAGTCTCTTAATAGTAGAGATTTTCGGGCAAAGCCTGTTTGGCAAAGGATTGTTGTTGTAGTAGCCGGGGTAGTCATGAATTTAATTTTGGCCTGGGCTATTTTTTATACGGTGATAATTTATCAAAATTTCAGAATAATTTACCCTACCTTGGATCAGGCAGTATTTGTAGGTTTTGTAGAAAAAAATTTTCCGGCTGAGGCAGCAGGTATAAAAGTAGGAGATAGAATTTTAAAAGTTGATGACAGGCAGGTAAAGAGCTTTGATGATCCCAGAAATTTTATCCGTGATAAAAATGGCCAACCGGTCAGCTTAACTATTTCCGATACTCAAGGCCAAAACCAAAGAAATGTAACTGTCACCCCTAAAAAAACAGACAAAGAAGAATACTTAATTGGGGTAGGATTTAGTCCGGTTGCAATTAAGGAATACAAAACTCCATTGGAAAAAGTATTTTCAGGTATAACCTATTCGTATGATTTAACCAAACTAACCTTTCTGGGTCTTGGTAAAACATTTCATGATTTGTTTGCCGGCAATCTAAAATCTGTTTCTCAGTCTGTTAGTGGACCAGTGGGTTTGGCTACCATAAGCAATGATATTTTAAGTGCCGGAAGGCCTGCTCTTCCATTTTATGTTTGGTTTGTGGGGGTTATTTCTTTGACTTTAAGCATATTTAATGTCTTGCCTATCCCTGCTTTGGATGGAGGAAGATTATTGTTTTTAATTATTGAAGCAGTTACCCATAAGAAGGTAAATGAGAATACAGAGAGGTTAGTGCACCAAATTGGTTTTATCCTGCTTTTGGGCTTGGCTCTTTTAATTACATACTCTGACATTAGTAAGATTATCCGCTAATAGTATATACTGGATTTGTGTTTAAACTGCTCGGTACACTAAGCTTAATTTTTGCTTTGGTACTTTTTCCTCCTGCTGTTTTGGCAGTTGTATCTAATAATGCTGTCTCTGGTGATGCAACATATCCAATTAAAAGATTACTTGAAGATGTTATATATACTGTTGCTTCGATTAATCCGGTCAGTAAAGCTTGGTTTGCAGCAGCCCGTTCTGATAGAAGGTTTAAAGAAGTCACTACCCTTTTAGCAAATGGTAAATCTGCCAAAGATAGTCTGCAGGAGTTGGTTACCCAAACAGAGGTTGCTGCACAACAGATTCAACAAATACAAGACCCAGTTAAAAAGCAGGAAGCGATTAAAAATTTAGCCAGTTCAATACAAAACTATAATCAAGGCTTGCAACAGGTAAGTGGAGAGTCAGCTGGTAATACAACTGCAAGCATTCCTATTGCAGTAGTACAAAATCCCACTTTTCCCGAGTCTACAGTAGTACCAATACCGGTAGTCACGCCTTCTGTTCCGGCCAGACTACCCAGCCAAGCCCAACCAAGCAGTAAACCTGTTATTGCTCAAGTGCCAAAAAGTACACCTTTCCCGGCTACGCCTCTTCCTACAAAGTACGCCTCTCCGACGCCAGCAGTGCCACCTGTTGTTAGCACTCCGGCAAGACCGGAGGATAACCAAATTGGCCAAGCCATTGTCCAGCTGGAACAAATTAGCCAGCAGCTTCAGTTGCAAAGTATCATTGAATCGGAAAAAGATAATAAGAAAACAAAGATAAACAAGGAATCGACTAAACAGGATTGGAAAAATTCTAATGAAAAGAAGGAAGATACAAAAGAATCAAAAAAAGAAGATAATGACAAAAACTTCAAAGGCAAAAAAGATTAGGATAATTTAAGGCATGACTGTATAATTGACAATATGAAATATTCAAAACTTTTTCCGAAAACAATAAAACAGACTCCCTCTGATGCAACTTTAATGTCGCATAAGTTGTTGTATCGCGCCGGCTTTATTAGGGAATCTACTGCTGGTAGATATTATATGTTGCCTTTGGGGATAAAAGTCCAACAAAAAATCCAAAAAATTATTAAAGAAAACATGGACAAAGCAGGCGGTCAGGAGATGATTACTCCTGTTTTACACCCTAAAGCTTTATGGGCAGAAACCAATAGAACAACCTCTGTAGGATTTGAGCTGATGACTATTAAAGACAGAAATGAAATGGAATTTGTTTTAGGTGGAACAGCAGAGGAAATGTTTGTGGATTTAATCAGAAGATTTCAATTAAGTTATAAAGATTTACCGCTTAATTTATATCAATTTTCCACCAAATTTAGAGATGAACTGCGGGCGCGTGGAGGATTGCTTCGGGTCCGTGAGTTTTTAATGAAAGATGCCTATTCTTTTGATGTTTCAGAAGAGGAATTTAAGGTGACTTATAAATTAATGGAGGAAACATATAAAGAAATCTTTGATAGGGTGGGGCTTAAGACTCTGAAAGTGGCTGCTGACAATGGTTATATTGGAGGGGAATATTGCCATGAATTTGTAGTGGAATCAGAAATTGGAGAAAGTAAATTTTTTGTTAATCCTGATAATTCATATTGCGCTCATGAAGATATAGCCCAATTTCTTCCGGATAAAAAAAACATCACAGAGCAAGAAAAACCGCTGCAGGAAGTTGATGCTGTCCGCGGTACTACCATGGAAGATGGTGTTAAGTTGCATAACCTGCCGCTCTGGCAACAAATAAAGGATGTGTTGTTTGTAGATGAAAAAGGCAGATTTATTCTGGCAATTATTAGAGGTGATTTTGATGTGAATGAGGTTAAGTTACTTCATGCAATTAAAGCTTATCAGTTAAGACATGCCACAGAAGAAGAGATAAAAAACAAAATCCATTCCGAACCTGGATTTATTTCTCCTGTTGGAATTAAGGATATAGTGGAAAAAGATGTAGAGCTTTTAATTGTAGCTGATGAATCCTTGCATACCATTAAAAACGCCTATGGCGGAGCCAATAAAAAGCATAAAGATTTACTGAACATGAATTTAGACAGAGATTATAAGCCTGATATAACTGCAGATATTGCGCTAACTAAAGAAGGATACATGGCAGCAGATGGCAGCGGTCCGCTAAAAGCCAAAAAAGGAATAGAAGTTGGAAATATTTTCCAGCTTGGGTTTCACTATTCATCTAAAATGACAGGTGCTGATTTTATTGATAAAAATGGTAAGCCACAGCCTTATTATATGGGTTGTTATGGTATTGGATTAGGCAGAACACTTGCTGCTATTGTTGAAGTATTTCACGATGATAAAGGGATAATTTGGCCGGAGGCAGTGGCGCCTTATTCAGTACATTTGGTGGGGCTGGATTTATCAGATGAGCAAGTTAGGGAGGAAGCTGAAAAAGTATATAAGTTACTCCAGGCGGAAGGAATAGAGGTGTTATTTGATGATCGAGAAGATGTATCAGCTGGTGCAAAATTTGCTGATGCTGATTTAATTGGTATTCCTTACCGGATAGTGATTTCTAAAAAAACTGCTGATAAAATAGAGGTGAAAAAAAGATCAGAAAAGGAAACTAGATTTTTTAGTTTCAACGATTTTCTTAGGGAGCTTAAAAGCTAAAATGGTGGAACATGCACATGCCGACGAGGGTAATAATATTACGGATTTTGCAAAATATGCTCGAGACAGAGGTAGGCGCAGAAGGAGCACAGTTTTTGTTGTACCTGAGAACCCGGCTAACTGGTTGAGAAACCCGCTGTCAAATGCTTCACCTGGAACTTTACGGCGTTTATTTGCTCCTCGTACTTCCAGCTTTTCAGGAAGAATGAAGATAATTCGGCCTGACAATGAACCAATTGCCTGAATCATTGCTTTTACATTCACTTTCTGTTAAATTATCATTCAGCTATGATACAGAAAAATATTACAACTCAGCCTAAAAGTGTTGTTGAAGTAACAATTACCGCTGATTGGGCAGACTTACAACAAGCCTGGGATCAAACTTTGCAAAGGATGGCAACAGAAGTTGAGTTGTCAGGCTTTAGAAAAGGTCAGGCACCTCTGCCAATGGTGGAACAGCAACTTGGGACTAGGTTACAGGATGAAGTTTTAAAAACTGCCATGCCAAATTTTTTAATAGAAGCTTTAAAGGGTACAGATATTATCCCGATTGATTATCCTCAGTATCAATTAATATCCTTTACTAAAGGTAACCAGTTGCAATTTAAAGCCACAGTAACTAATAGGCCTAAAGTTACAGTCGGAGATTACAAGGTGATCAAAGCCGGAAGGCCGGCGATTAAACCTGTCAGTGAAGAAGAAGTACAGAAAGTAATTGATGATTTGTTTAAAAGATGGAAAACAAGACAGTCTTCTGTTGTCCTCCCCTCCGGGGGCCCGCAGCCTTCAGTAACACAAAATCAGAACACAACAAGTGGTCAAGGCGGATCAATTAACTTTCAAGGTGGAAATCAGACTCCTTCTTCTCAGGTTCCTGGTAATGACAATGTAGTTGACGTTCCTAATGACGAATTTGCCAAAGCTATGGGAGCAATAAGCCTAACAGATTTAAAAACAAAGATCAAAAAGGACTTGGAGTCTAATGTTACCTACAATAATGAGTTAGATTACGAGGAAAATATCCTACAAGAGGTGGAAAAAATCACCACAGTAGAATTACCCGACATTTTGATTCAGGATGAATTAAACAGGATGCTTGTTTCCCTGCAACGGAGAGTGGCAGATATGGGACTACTGCTGGAAGACTATCTAAAGGGCCAAAATAAAACCTTAGAGCAAATTAAAAATGAATGGAAGCCTCAGGCAGAAAAAAATGTCAGAATGGAGTTAGGCTTGGCTGAAATAGCCAGGATGGAAAATGTCACCATCTCTGATGCAGAGTTACAAGCAGAGGTAGACAAAATCCAGGATGCCAGGGTTAAAAAACAATTTGAGGCTCAAGAGCCAAGGTTGCACTTGAGGCACGCATTAAGACAAACCAGAACATTAGACCTACTTAAAAAAATGGTAGGGGGATAAATGGAAGATTGCCTCTTCTGCAAGATAATAAACAAACAAATTCCTTCAAATATAGTTTATGAATCAGATAATTTGGTAGTTTTCCCGGACATTAACCCTTCAGCAGATTTGCACCTATTGCTTGTACCCAAACAACATGTTGGGGGAGTTTTAGATCTTAATAAAGACAATAAAGATTTACTGGCTGAAATTTATGAGACCGTGAATATGTTGGTAAGAGAGAGAAGTCTGCAAAATGATTTATATCGGGTGGTGGTGAATGGTGGTAAAGCTCAACACGTTCCTCACCTACATTTCCACTTCTTGGGCGGACAGTGGAAAAAAATGGTATAATCTCTCTGAATCCAACATCAAAAAGGAGGTGTTTTATTTAAATTTATGTCAATAGTTGTTAAAGCAAATCCCGGTGATAGCACTGATACTGTCATTAGGAAATTTCAAAAAAAGGTTGTGGCTGAAGGAATAGTGCAAGAAATAAGAGATAGGTCTGTATATAAAAAGCCTTCTCAGAAACGCCAAGAATATTTAGCCGAGAGAAGACGCAAAATCATGCGCGCTAGAAGGTACAACAGCTAATTTCCATGTCTATAGATCAGATACAACAAGATTTACGCAGCGCCCAATTAGCAAGGGATGAGATGAAAGTCTCCACCTTGAGGCTGCTTTTATCTGAGGCGAAAAACGCCGAAATAGCCAAGGGTGGGGAGCTTACAGATCAGGATTTAGTTTCTTTAATTCAAAAAGAAGTCAAAAAAAGAAAAGAGGCATCCGCGGCTTTTAGGAATGGCGGAAGGGAGGAATCCGCCCAAAAGGAAGAAGCTGAAGCACAGGTTTTAGAGGGCTATTTACCGCAACAACTCACAACTGAGGAATTGACTAAAATAGTAGAAGAGTCTATAACAGAGTTAGAGGCCAAGGGTCTCCAGGATATGGGAAAAGTTATGGGGGTAGTGATGGGTAAGGTGGCAGGTAGGGCTGACGGCGGGCAGGTAAGTACACTGGTTAAAGAAAAGCTTGCCTAATTTCTTAATTTCTATGATAAATATTATTGTTAATTCAGATCCAAGATATAATGTTAATAAAACCTCAATTAAAAACACTGTTTTACAGGTTTTGCAAAAGCACCGGATTGGTGGCAAGGTTGAGCTTGGGGTGAGTGTTGTGGGAGACCGGAAAATGCATGAACTTAACCGTAAATACCGCGGTATTGATTCAACGACCGATATTTTATCTTTTGCCTTAGAAGATGTTAGCCAATCTAATTTACAACATGTCCCAAGAATTGGTTTTGTAGCAGCGCCGGATAGATGGTTAAGACTAGGTGATATTATAATTTCTTATCCTCAAGCATTAGAAGATGCCTCGCTCGATGGAATTTCTGTTGACGAGGAAATCCGTAGCCTAGTAGAACATGGTGTAAGTCATCTTTTAGGGATTCACCATTAAATTACGATGATATGGCAAACCAACAACAGAATACCCCTTTTTATTTAAAGTACCGACCTAAGTCTTTGGATGAGTTAGTTGGTCAAACCTCTGTTAAAAAAATACTGCTGTCAGCCTCGGAGCAACATAAATTATCTCATGCATATCTTTTTGTGGGGCCGAGAGGAACAGGTAAAACCTCTACAGCCAGGATACTGGCAAAAATGATTAATTGTGAAAAGTCGTCAGAAAGCCTGAAGGCTGATAGCTATCCCTGTAATAAGTGTTCTACCTGCCTTTCCATAACAGATGGATCTAATCTGGATTTAATTGAAATTGATGCTGCTTCAAACAGAGGCATAGAGGATATTAGAGCCTTAAGAGAAAAGATTAAACTGTCTCCAAACAGCGCTAGAAAGCGTGTATATATTATCGACGAAGTACATATGTTAACAACAGAAGCTTTCAATGCTATTTTAAAGACTTTGGAGGAACCGCCTCCTCATGCCATTTTTATCTTGGCTACTACCGAAAGCTCAAAGATTCCGCAAACAATTCTTTCCCGGGTACAAAGACTAGATTTTAAGCTGGCTACACCAGCAGAATTAGTAGAAGCTTTAGGTAAAATTATAAAGGCAGAGAAGATTGATATTGACGAAGAAGGCTTAAAGCTTATTGTAAAAAGGGCGGATGGTTCATTTAGAGACGGTATAAAACTTTTAGACCAAATCTCTTCTCTAGGTGGAAAGATTACCGCTCAGCTAATAGGAGAAAATCTAAAATCCTCACAATTTGATAATCTTTTGGAGAGCCTTGATAACTTAGCCAATAAAGATATAAAAAAAGGTCTACTTAATATTCTAAGTCAGTTAAAAGAAGGCATTGATGCTAAAGAGTTATTGTTTGCTTTTATGGAGCAAATGCGAAACTTGGTCTTCATCAAAAATGGTTTAGGAGATGATTTGGTTAAACCATACTTAATAGATGAAAAATATCAAAGTCTTATAAAACTTGCTGAGCAATTCAGTAATCAGGATTTAATAAGAGATTTGGATATTTTGCAAAATGCTTTAGAAAAACTAAAAGTTACTTCTATTCCTTCGTTGCCGCTAGAACTGGCAGTGGTGGAGATATGTGAGGAAAATTCAAAATTGGAAGAAACAAGTCACAAGTTAGAAGAAAAGGAGATTAATTCTCCGTCTTCTATTCTTGAAAGTCCATCATCTATCATCGGTCATCAGTCGTCAGATACTGACTCCTCAGATATATCCAAACTAAAGGATAAATGGGCTTATATTTGTGAAACTATCAGACCATACAATTTCTCCCTGGAAGCACTTTTGCGTTCTATTAGTATTAAAGAAGTAACAGACTCATTAGTTTTAATTGAAGTACCATATTCTTTTCATCAAAGAATCCTAGAATCTCCTAAAAATAGGGATGTTTTAGAATCAATTCTCTCTGATGTTTTAGGCAGGCAAATCAGAGTTTCTGCTGTTTTAGGAAGCAGACCTCAAAGAAAAGATGATATTGCTAATATTGAAGTAGCAGCAGATGATGAAATAATCAGAGTTGCCGCAGAAATTTTCAATTCAGATTCTATTAATTAGTTTCCCCTTACGTATTGACTCATGGATAATTCCTACCGAAATCGATTCATTGCCTCATAACAAAATCCTACCCTAATTTAGTTGGTTTTAGTTTTTTTAAGACTTCATCAATTCGATCTTTTAGCTCAACTAGACTTAAGGTTCTATACTGATTCCTCAATTTATCTTTAACCTTCCTTGATACATCCCTGGCTCTTAAAATCCTCCGGTAAGGAGTAGTTGCCTTATCATGAACCTTTTTTATTTTACTCCCAATCCTGGCTTTTTTCTTGAGTTTCATGACAGGCAGAAAAAAGTTGGTGTATAATCTTAAAAGTTCATATAGCTCATTGAGTATATCAACTTGGGGTTGGGTATCAAATCTGCCATACCCAACCCAATTTCTTACCACTGAGTCATTTTTCTCCTCCACATACGGATTATCATTTTTCTTACCTGGCCTACCTCTGGTAAAGGTGATGCTCTCCTCAATGCAGTAGCGGTACAAATGGGCATTGATGAACTCAGATCCTGAATCTGAGTCAAGTCCCAGTAGAGGGAAAGGCAATCTTTTCCTGATCCTCTCAATTCCAGCAAACACATGAACCTGAGCTTTATTAAAGACAGCTACCTGTTCAGTCCACTGGGTTTTAACCTCTACCCAGTCTAGTGTCCAGGCAAAATCACCTTTGGCTAAACCTCCATCATGTCCAACCAGATCAATCTCAAAGAAACCAACTTTATTTTCATTCCACTCACTAAATGTTCTTATTGGTATTTGGGATTTTAAAAGTGTCCCTGGTTTGGTGTAGCTTCTGCCTTTAAGCTTTGGTCTTTTCCGGTACTTTTTCATCAGTCTGTCCATAGTGGCTGGAGACATCCCGATGAATCTTTTTCTGTCTTCGGCAGAGAGTGTTATTCTGCCGGCTTTAATGAGTTCATCTACAGCCAGTTTAAGTTGAGGCCGCATCCTTTTTGAGGCTATCCAACCCAGTAATTTCCAAACCTCTCCTAAAGTATCAGCATCTTCTCTGGTGTAAACTTTATGTGGTCTGTAAACAACTTTAGTATGATGTTTATAACTGCCTGTTAGAAGATCAATCGCATGTTTCCTGTGATAACCAGTAGTTTGAGTAAACTCATCCAGTATGGTTTTCTTTTGTCTTTTTCTAGCTTTTTTATATCTTATCTTTAACTCTCTAAAATACTCTTTACCTGGTTTGGTTTTAATAGTTACCACCTCCCTCCAGGCAGAAAGATTATGGTAGGAATTACCCGTGAGGCAACGATAGCATTATGGTAGGATTTTCAGTGAGTCAATTCGCCTTATTGAAAATAGAAAGCTGATATTTTATACTCGTAGCATCATGTCGGCACTTAATACTACAGATCCTCAAATTTATCAGCTGGTAAAACAAGAAGAAAAACGCCAAAAAGATGTTTTAGAAATGATCCCTTCAGAAAACTACACTTCAGAAGCAGTCATGGAAGCGATGGGCACGGTTTTAGGAAATAAATACTCAGAAGGCTATCCCAAAAAACGCTACTACCAGGGAAATGAAGTTGTGGATCAGGTGGAATCATTGGCCCAAGAGAGGGCCAAAAAACTTTTTGGCGTACCCTTTGTAAATGTACAGCCGCATTCCGGCTCCCCGGCCAACTTGGCTGTATATGTGGCTTTACTTGAACCTTTAAAGGGTAAGATCATGGGGCTTTCTTTAGCATTTGGTGGTCATTTAACTCATGGACAACCAGTATCAGCAACAGGAAAATTCTTCAAATCAGTTTTGTACACTTTAGGTAAGGATGGACAACTAGATTACGAGGCAATAGAAAAGCAGGCCATTAAAGAAAAACCGGATATTATTGTTTGTGGTTTTACTGCATATCCTAGGATTATTGACTTTAAAAGATTTGCCGCTATTGCTGATAAATGCGGAGCATATTTAATGGCAGATATTTCCCATATTACTGGTTTAATTATTGCTGGTGCTCATCCTTCACCAGTGCCTTTTGCTCATATTGTAACAACCACTACCCATAAAACTTTAAGAGGGCCAAGAGGGGCTATGATTATGGTGACTGATAAGGGACTCAAGAAAAATCCTGACTTACCAAAACTAATTGATAGTGCAATAATTCCAGGTTTACAAGGTGGGCCGCATGATAACCAAACAGCAGCAATTGCAGTAGCTTTAAAAGAAGCAGCTAGTACCCCATTTAAAAAGTACGGACAACAAATAGTTAAGAATGCAAAAGTTTTGGCTAAGGAACTCTCAAAGTATGGATTTAATCTGGTTAGCGGGGGGACTGAAAATCATTTACTTTTGATAGATCTTAGTAATAAAAATGTAAATGGCGCAATGGCTGCATTAGCCCTTGAGGTGGGAGGAATTGTACTTAACAAAAATGCAGTACCTAATGACTCTATGCCACCATTTTATCCGTCTGGAATTCGTTTAGGTACACCAGCAATTACTACTCGAGGTATGAAAGAAAAAGATATGATCAAGGTAGCTAGCTGGATAAATCGAGTAATTGAGGAGGTAGCTGGTAATGAGTTACCTCAAGATAAAGAACAAAGGAGTGAGTTTTGGAAAGCGTTTAAGAAACAAGTTGTTAAAAACAAAAAGCTTTTGGCAATCTCCAAAGAAGTGAAAACTTTTTGTGTTAAGTTTCCGGTTCCAGGAGTTAACTAATGAAGGTATCCGGTAGAAAAGTAGCTGATGTCATCCTTAAAAAACTGGAAAAAGAAATCAAAAGAAAAAACCTCAAGCCAGGCCTTGCAATAATTTTAGCAGGTGATGATCCATCCTCCAGAATTTATGTTAACAATAAATTAAAAGCAGCTGAAAAAGTAGGAGTTCAAGCCAGACTTTATGAGTTTTCTCCGAAAGAGAAAGAGAGGTTTTTAAAAACTCTTAAAAAATTAAATAAAGATTTTTCGGTTCATGGGATTATAATCCAGTACCCAGTTTATAAGACCTGGGATTTCGACGAAATTGTTACAAAAATTGATCCCCAAAAAGATGTAGACGGGTTTTTACCGGAGTCTCCCTATACTGAGGCTACAGCCTTAGCTGTTTGGGAAATGTTAACTGCTTTTTCTTTACTTTCCGGTTTTAAAA
>CAZYBP010000014.1:0-2786 GCA_964645555.1 uncultured Gammaproteobacteria bacterium | reverse complement strand
AAAAAACTGAAAATTTTTTGAAGGGCAAAAAAATTGTTATTTTAGGAAGAGGTAGAACTGCAGGCGGGCCAACAATTAGGCTTTTAGAAAAAAAAGGATTCGAGATAGAACAAATTAGTAGACAAACTGAAAATCCTACAGCAAAAATAAAAAAAGGAGATGTAATAATTTCTGCAACAGGAGTAAAAAACATTATTAATAAGTCAAATTTGAAAAGAGGAGCTTATGTAATAGGGGTAGGGGTTGGTAAAGAAATTATTGACGATAAGCCACAAATTTATGGAGATATTAATGAGGAGGAAGTTGCCAAAATTGCTAAATTGTATTGTCCAACAATTGGAGGTATCGGACCTTTAACAATTGTGAGTTTGCTCGAAAATGTGGTAAAATCTGCAAAGGAAGTGAGGAAAAAGTAGATGGGTTTCATGGACAATATAAAACAGCTTGGTGATCTCAAGAAAATGAGGGATCAAGCTATGGAAATTCAAAAAAAGTTATCAGGTATTAAAATTACTGTGGAGCATAGAGGTGTGACTGTCGTCATGACTGCAGATCAAAAGGTAGTATCGATTTCCGGAGAATCAGATTTTGAAAAAATCACTGAAGCAGTCAATGAGGCTTTAAAACAATCTCAAAAAGTTGCATCTGATGAGATGAAGGGCTTGATGGGAGGCTTGGGTATCCCAGGAATGTAATTATCTATGGCAAATATGCCTACACCAGAATCAGGACATAAGTTAAGTGTTGAATATCGACCCCAAGATCCAAATTCTCCGGTAATAGTTAAAGAAGAGACTGCAATAGGCAGAGAATTATTAGTAACTGCTTCCAGAAGACGGGACACAATGATAGAGATTTCTTTTATGGGACAGAGGATAGTTTTGGATCAAGATTATGAGGATTTTTTTCCCAAGGCTGTACAGGCAGCAATAACAAAACTTGGCGAAGTTAAATAAAAAAGTGCACTCGTAACCTCGCATTAACAAGCTAAAGGTGATAAAATTGGCCTCATTATGGCACAAATTCCAAAATCAATTCAAAATTTAATAGAAGCTTTTGAGAGATTACCTGGAATTGGACCTAAAACCGCTCAAAGATTAACTTTTTATTTGCTTCATGCTCCTAAAGAAGAAGCTCAGGCTTTGGCATCAGCAGCTTTGGATTTAAAAGAAAAAACTGTTTTATGTTCCATTTGTTTTAACATTGGAGAAAAAGATCCTTGTAATATTTGTGCTGATTCTTCCAGAGATCCAAGTGTGATTATGGTAGTAGAAAACCCTTTAGATGTACTGGCTTTGGAAAAAGCAAACTTTAAAGGGCTTTATCATGTGTTACATGGGGTAATTTCTCCTTTAGAAAATATCGGGCCGGACGAACTTCATATTAGAGAATTATTGCCAAGACTTAAAGATGGACAAGTTTTGGAATTAATTTTGGCTACCAACCCAACAATGGAAGGTGAGGCAACTGCCATGTATATTCAAAGATTAATTTCTCCTTTGGGGGTTAAAGTTACCAGAATTGCCAGAGGATTGCCTGTGGGATCTGATTTAGAATATGCTGATGAGACTACTTTGTCTCGGGCATTAGAGGGCCGCAAGGAATACTAAATATTAGAACTATGCTAGAATGTAGGCATGGCTAATGGAAATCAGATAGGACAATTTAGAGATGAGTTAGAACAAACTGTTACAGAAGTTACTCAAGATGTTAAAGATTCGGTTGGGGAAGGTATAGCACAAGGGGCGCAATAAGTTGTTGGTAATCATATTACACAACAACAAATTCAACAAAAACAGCAGGAAAATCAAAGCAACTTAGCAGAAGCCAGAAGAACAATCCAATTCTTAAAACAAATTGATGAAGAGCAAAAAAGAGTCAGGCAAGAGAATAAGCAAATAGAACAACAAAGGTTACAAACTCAGCAGCAAGAAGAGCAAAAAGAGGAAATGAAAAAGGAAGAAAAGAAAAAACAACCAATTAACCCTGCCTTAGCTTACGCCGGAAAAGCAGAAATTAAAAGAGGAGTAGGAGGGTGAAACTATACAATACTTTGACCAGAAAAATAGAAGACTTTGTTCCATTAAATCCACCCCGTGTTGGTATGTATATTTGCGGACCCACGGTTTATGACTACATGCATATTGGTAATTTAAGGACCTTTTTAATGGGAGACATTTTGCACCGGGTGTTACTGGCAAATAATTATCAGGTAAAAATGGTGCAAAACATCACTGATATTGATGACAAGATTATAAAAAAATCTCAAGAGAAAAATATTACCTTAGAAGGGTTAACTACTGAATATACTAAGCTCTTTTTTGAAGATCTTAAAAAACTAAGTATCTTACCATCTAATATTTATCCTAAGGCCACTGAGCATATAGGCCAGATGGTCAAATATATTGAAGTATTAATAGATAAAGGGTTAGCTTATGTGGAAAAAGACGGTTCTGTCTATTTTGATATTTCTAAATTCTCAGATTATGGAAAATTATCAGGTCTGGATAACAGAGAATTAAGAAGCGGCACCAGAATTTTATCGGATGAATATACAAAAGATAATATTCAAGATTTTGCTCTATGGAAGTCAGTTAAATCGGATGAGTTTGGGTATAACTCACCTTGGGGGAAAGGCAGGCCGGGTTGGCATATTGAGTGTTCAGTAATGAGCCAGGAATATTTAGGGGTAACCTTGGATATACATGGTGGCGGGATAGATTTATTGTTCCCTCATCATGAAAATGAAATTGCCCAATCTGAAGGAAAAACCGGTAAAAAATTTG
>CAZYBP010000013.1:0-19164 GCA_964645555.1 uncultured Gammaproteobacteria bacterium | reverse complement strand
CGCCGAGGTGGTGGAACAGCAGACACGTAGCTCTCAAAAAGCTATGAGCCAAAAGCTCATGAGGGTGCAAATCCCTCCCTCGGTACCGGAAAATATGAAAAAAGTAATTGGTTTAGTTGGAGAAAAAGGGTCTGGCAAACAAACATTTGTTAATTTTCTAAAACAACTGGGTCCTGAATTAAATATCCGCCAAGTTAGATTCTCAGATATCTTAGCTCAAACACTTCTTCTTTGGGATATTCCTATTACCCGTGCAAATTTGCAGAAACTATCACTTGTTATAAATGATGCTTTTGGAGAAAAGGCTTTAGCTAATGCTGCCAAATTTAGCATAGAAGGAGACAATGCGGACATAATTATTTTTGACGGCATCAGAAGAAAAGCAGAATTAAATTTAGTCAAACGTATGAAAGACAGTTTGGTAATTTATATTACAGCCAAACAAAATTTAAGGTATGAAAGGCTTAAAAAACGATCTGAAAAGTTGGGAGAAGTAGGTTTAACCTTTGAACAATTTATAAAAGAAGAAAAATCCAAAGCTGAAGAGTATATTTCTGCTTTAGGTAAAGAAACTGACTTAACTATCGAAAATGATGGTTCTTTGGGAGAATTTAAACAAGGGGTAGAAAAATTTTATCGTCAAAATTTTTAGGCAGCCTTAGACAATTCTTTGGTATCTTTCTCCTCTTTTGGCGTTCTGGCTTTTTCCATACCGTAAAACTTGGTTCTATCTGCCCGAAATACCAGAGAAATTTCACCTGTTGGTCCATTTCTATGTTTTTGAATGTCTAAAGTTACCAGCTCTAACTTCTCCGGATCTTCTCTATAAATAAACATAACTACATCAGCATCTTGCTCTATCGCCCCTGATTCCCGTAAATCTGCCAGTTGCGGCCTTCGGGTACCTCTTTGTTCAACAGCTCTGGACAACTGACTGATAGCCAAAACCGGAATTTTTAACTCTCTGGCTAAATTTTTTAGGTTTTGAGAAATTTCTGAAACCTCTTGTACTCTATTTTCCAAATTTCTGCCGTGTACCAGCTGTAAATAATCAACAATCAGAAATTTCAACCCATGTTCAATTTGTAATCTTCTGGCTTTGGTTCTCATCTCTGAAATGGTAATACCTGGGGTATCATCTATAAAAATTGGCGCCTCAGCCAGCTCCCCCATAGCCAAGGATAATTTATCAAAGTCTCTCTCATCTAACTTACCTGTTTTTAATTTCCAGGCATCAATATCGGCCTGACCTACCAGCAACCTGTCTACCAGCTCTTCCTGGCTCATTTCCAAAGAGAAAATCCCGACTGGTAAACCTGCCGTGACAGCCACATATTGGGCAATATTTAAGGCCATAGAAGTTTTTCCCTGACCTGGCCTGGAGGCTAAAATAATCAAATTGGAATTTTGCATACCAGCCAGTTTATTATCCAAATCCCTAAAACCGGTTGGCACTCCTCTAAGCTTACCGGAAGATTTCTGCAATTCATCCAAGCGATCAAAAGATTCAGTTAAAGCATCCTTAATAGGCAGAAAGTCCCTGCTGACATGTTCTTGGGAAATAGAAAATATACCTGCTTCTGCTCCTTCCAGTAATTCATCAATACCCTCCGACTCATCATAAGCTTTTTCTATTAATCTGGTTGCCTGAACAATTAGGTTTCTTCGGACAGCATGTTCCTTGATAATTTTGGCATAGTGTTCAATATGGGCGGAAGTTGGAACTACATTGACAAGAGTAGTTAAATAAGCCGCTCCTCCTATTTTGTCATAAGAACCTTTCCTTTTTAACTCTCCGGTAACTGTCACTAAGTCAATCGGCTCTCTTTTTTCAAATAAAGACTGAATCGCTTCATAAATAGGACCGTGCTGCTCACTACGGTAAAAAGCTGTAGGGTGCAAAAGTTCTGACACTCTGACAATAGAATCTTTGTCAATTAAAAGTGCTCCCAAAAGGGATTGCTCGGCTTCAATATTTTGTGGAGGAAGCTTTGTTGCCTGTGCCATATTTTTGAGTGCAGAGTGCAAAATTAAGAGTGTAGAATTATTGTTTTCATTCTTAACTCATAACTCTTAACTCTTAGTAAGTACCACTACTTGTGGTTCTTCAGGCAGCTTTTCTTTAGTTATTGACAATTTTGGTTGGGCAGTTACTCCTTCTGCTCCCATTTCTTTCAAAAATTTCTCCATTCCCTCAAGCTCAAATTTCAACCCTTCTATTTTGTAGTGCATGGGAATGACAATTTTAGGTTCAAGTTGAGCCACAATGGTCGCAGCCTGCTTACCATCAATGGTATAAACAGAGCCTACAGGTGTGAGTAAAACATCTGTCTGGCCAATCTGAGCTACCTGTTCCTCTGTTAGTTGCGCTTGTCCCAAGTCTCCTAAATGGACAATATTTAAACCGTCTAAATTAAGATGAAAAATGGTATTTTTACCTCTTTCCGAGCCGTTACTGTTATCGTGGAAAGAGTCTATCGCTGTAATAACCACTCCTGCTACCTCATATTCCCCCGGCTCTTTAAATTCCATTGGTTTACCGCTACCTGTGGGAGTGGTGACAATGTCAGTATTATTATGATCCTGATGCTCATGAGTAGACAAAACAATGTCGGCGGATAAATCTTTAGGTAACTTCAAGCCGGTAAATGTAGGATCAAAAGGATCAATTACTACTTGAGCATTTTTTCCTTTTAGTTTAAGGCAGGCTTGGCCTAGCCAGTAGATGTCCATACTTTGGGATATTAACATAAAGGTTGACTGCCCAACAAGAGAGATTTAATATATACAAGTGATTAACAAGCAGTTATCCACTAAAGCCTTTGTCGTTTCTCAAATTTCAATCTTAATAGTCGGCCTTATATTTTTGGGGGGGCTTTACTACATTCTAAATATTCAGTATCAAAAAAACTCCAGTCCCTTTTCAAATGGTCCGGTTACTACTCCTCCTAAGACCTTAGTTTTAGATTTGAGTCAACCTGATGAAGATAGTTTAGTTTTCAAAAGCCCAATTTTAGTATCGGGTCAAACATCTGCCGGAAGGCAGGTACTTATTTTTACAGACTCTCAAAGTTTAGTCATAAAGTCCAAATTAAATGGCAGTTTTTCTTCAACTTTAGACTTGGATGAAGGTGTTAATAAAATTACAGTGGTAGCATTTGATGACAATGGAGACTCAAAACAAATCCAAAGAACATTGTATTACTCAAAGGAGAAAATTTAATGAAAGGTTTTAGGTTACAGGTTTTAGTTTACAGTCTTTTATTTCTCTTACTGTCCACTGTAATCTGTACCCTATACCCTACCTTAGCTGCAGATTCCACCCCTTCAGCTGACATAAAAATCAAGCTCGAGGAGCTTAAAAAAGAAATCGCCTCAAAAGCTGCCCAGTTAAAACAAGTTATTGATCAGAAACTAAAAGACAAAGCCTATGTGGGTAAAATTAAACTCAAATCTGACACTAGTTTAACTTTGGCCACAGATTATGGTCCGAAAATAGTTAATATCAATCAAGATACTAATTTTGATTCTAAAGTTAAAAAACAAAACTATGGTGCCAAATCAATCTCTGAGGAAGACTATATTGCTGCCTTGGGTGACGTAGATGAAAATGGAGTACTCACAGCCAGAGAAGTAGTCCTACTACCAATCAGTAATTTGCAACCTAAAACCTATCTTTGGGGCCAAATTGCTGCTATATCTGATAAATTAATGACTCTAAAGGACCGCAGCTTTAAAAATGTAGCTGCTTCTTTAATGGATTCTACAGATGTCAAACTGGGTAATTTTGTGATTTTAACTGGAAGCATAGGTAAAAATAATTTCTTTGATACGGACTTTGTTTATGTAATCCCTCAAGGTGTAATTTTAAAGCCAAAAAAGCTGGCCACCCCTTCTGCCCAAACTGCTACATCTTCAGATAAAAGAAGGTGATTTATTACCTTTTGCTCTCCTTATAGCCACTGCTCCCCCTATAAAAGCAGCTGCAGCTACGCCGAGCACAACGCCCTTGACAAGTCTCAGCCTTTCTTGTTCACTCATGCTAGCAAATAAACCCGGTACATTATCTGCTAAAGATGCATCTACAGTGCGGGCTATTTTATCCAAACAATACTCAGGTCCTTCCAGCAACCCAAATGTCAACCAGTTTTTACCATAATTAGTCGCCAAATGAACCGCCTTTGCACCAGCTAACCACTCCCATGCTCTCCACTGCGGCAAAGATGCCATTTTCACTAAATTATCCCCATCTTGCTTTAATAACCCAGCTTGAACAAATTGTCCAATGATTGGATAGAGCATTTGTTCTGTTTCAGCTAAAGATCCATTTAGAATAGTTAAATACTTATTCGACTTCTCAACCCTGACATCTGCCAGATAACTTAATTGCGTATAAAGTTCAAGAAGCTGCCGAGGAGAAAAACGCTGGGGTAGTAATGCTAAAGTCATAGAAACATTATGGATCCGGTTTTGGTTAATTGCCAGGTCAATTTGCCTCTGCTTTACCGGATCGTCCGAGCTCCAAAGTGTAACTAATAAGGCCTTCTGTAATCTTCCATTCAAATAACTATACCTAAAACTATCCTGGGTAATAAGTCCCCGGTCATTACCCCAATTAAGGTGTTGCACAAAATCTTGTATTCCAATTACTACAGCTTTTATTTTTTGAGGTCCATCCTCTAGCTCAATTTCACCTGGAAGATAGTTTAGTCCAAAACCATTTAAAAATGCATGAAAATTAGGGTTTTTGGTAGTTCCGTATTGTAAATATGGACCAGCAATATTTTGCTGATGAAACTCTAACGCATCGTCAACTACAAACATTAAATCCATCCGTCCACTCTTATGGCTTTCTCTGTGATTAAAACTTGAGCCATATCCAATCGCTCTAACTAAATGCCTTCCGCCTATAGTCCTAACTTCTTCAACTAATCTAGGAGAAGTAACTATGTTAGGGTAAAAGGTGGGAAATGAATCCGGCTTAACTAAGGAAAACTCCGCTGCTTCCCAATCTAACTGCTTGAAACCTGGCCTCTCGATATGTCTATTAGGCATAATGAGGTAGGATTATCTCATAATATTAAATTACAGGCAACTAACTGAAGTCTTGTTTGCCATTTGAGAGGAAACCTTCTGCCTCAGATTTATCTTTCACCACATCAACAGCCCGCCAAAATCCTTCATCTTTAAACGCTAAAAATTTTTCCTGTGGGATTTTAGGGAACGTTTCTTTCTCATGGTCCCCAACTTGGGGCAAAAGTGGTTCCACTTCTTTGTTAAAAAGATATATTCCCCCGTTAATCCAGTAAGGCAGTTTGGGCTTTTCCTCAAAACCGATTACGTGGTCAGCCTCATCAATTTTAACCACTCCCCACCTGGACAAATATGGCACGAGCAATAAACTGACTAAAACTTTCTGGTCCAAGTGATTTGCAATCATTTTGGACAAATCCATCTTGGTAATAATGTCACCATTACAAACCACAACATCCATAGAATTGGCTACAAGGGGACTTTTGAAAGCTTGTTTTATACCTCCTCCTCTTCCTAACGGACTGTCTTCAATTGAATAGTCAACCTTTATGCCAAATTTAGAGCCGTCGCCAAAATACTCCTGGACTACTTCATGTTTATAACTAACAGTCAGCACAAATTTTGTGATACCGTGGGATTTTAACCATTCTATTTGCCAGGCAATGATTGGTTTGCCGGCTACCTCAACCATCACTTTGGGCCTGTCATTAGTAAAAGGGCGTAGCCTTTCCCCCTTGCCTCCTGCCAAAATAATTGCCGTATCAACCATGAATTATATCTTATCATACTTTTACAATACCGTGTTTAGCGCTATTTAACAATCTAATTACCGTAACGAACCCTAAAGATCACCGTTACCGTAGGTTAAGTGGTACAAACTATCTTTTGAGCCTGAAAGAATGGGAAAAATATTTCTTGTGGTCATGTCAGGGGTTGCTTACGTGAGATTGGCAGGAGATTAACAAGATCCTGTCCACCTCGGAGGTAGAATTGTAGCTACACCTAGGGATTCCCATACCCCATAGCAATTTGACAAGTTTTCGTTTTGTGTTATACTATTAATACAATTAAATATTTCAAAAGCATTTGATAGGAGTCACGATCCTAAAGCTGAGGGCCAAATACCCTACAGAAGTTGAAACTGTAAAATCTCAACAGACGATGTCGGAAAACCGGAGTCGCCACTAAGAGCCACGTACCAGCAACGGTACTTGGAATAAAGGATGGGACCGCGGGAGGTCCTTTTTTTGAGCCTTCCGTTCCTTGTTTACTACCCTATTTTGGGTAGTGGGCAGCGAACGGGAGGTTTTTTTATGGAAATTTTTGAAAGGAGGTGAGAAATATATGAATGAAATATTAAGAAAACCATTTATAGGGGTTGTAGGTGGAATGTACGATGATAAATCTTATGCTGGCGAAGCTATTGGGCTTATGATCGTCCGAAGAGAGGCAGTTTTGGCTTTTAATTTTCCACCAAAATACTTTGCTTCTCTTGCTATGGATGCCGCTTTAACAGCTAGAATGGCTGGGGGTGAAACCTTAGGCATAGCAAGCAATAGTGATTTGAGTGGTGAAATGAAGAAAAGATATGCCACTTGGGTATTAAATCCATCTGCTGATGAAGTAGATAAATATCAAGCCCTGATATCCATATGCGATGCAGTAATATGCATTGGCTTGGATTTACGAAACCAAAGCAAAATTGTAAGGAAAGCTGCGGGCAGGATACCTTTAGTTTATACACCTACTCGCCTAGTAGTTTCTAGAGAACGAGCCTTAATGCAGGTAGTCGAAAACCCAAGAGAGGCAGTTGACGCAGTTATTAGCGAAATCATGGCTAGGAGAAAGGGTACATAGGAAATTAAAGTAAGGGCAGCAAGTATCACTGCCCTTACTGAAAAATTATATGAACATAGAAAAATATTTAATAGCTAAAGGTAACTCCACCCTACTTGTGGAAGGTTGTCCTGAGAAGGATAGGGTTTCTGTTACGAAAATAGGGTTAAAAAATGCAGAACAAGTAGGATTTATTAATCTTGATCAGGAAATTCCTACTTTAGAAATGATGGGTAAAGAACTCAGCATTAACGGAACCCTTGCCTTTGCCAAAAGATTGGGTGGAGCAGGAACTCTTGAAACTAGTGGTTTAACAACTCCTATAAGTTTTAGAAATTACAATGGGACAACCTCTATCTCTTTAGAACTCCCTTATAAACGAGATGGTGACAAAGTACTATTTGAAGGTATTGGCTACTGGTGTACAGATTCAGCCTTGGCCCCATCTGCAAGTGAACTTTTAAATCTATGTATAAAATATGACTTACCGGCCTTTGGTCTTGCGGCTTATAGAGGGAATCAATTATTTCCTTTTGTTTATGTACTGAAAACACAATCTATGGTGCCGGAGACTGCATGCGGATCAGGTAGTATTGCTTTAAGTATTGTGACTAACCCAAACAGAGCTACCTACCAAACTAAAATTATCCAACCAGGAAGTCAATCAATAGAAATTCTCAGAAGCGGTAATAAGTTTACTATCACAGCTAAAGTTGTTAAGATTGGATAAACATGCAAAACATTAGACCACAAACATTAAAAGGATTTAGGGACTTTTTGCCGGGTGAGACCCGGAAGAGACAGTATGTCATAAATAAGCTCAAAGCAGTTTTTGAGTCTTTTGGCTTTGAACCATTGGAAACTCCTGCTTTGGAATATGAGGAAGTTTTACTTGGCAAATATGGTGAAGAGGGTGACAAATTAATGTATCGGTTTGAAGATAATGGTGGCAGAAAAGTAGCTTTAAGATATGATCAAACTGTACCTCTAGCCAGAGTTGTTACTCAATATTCAAACCTGCTCCCTATCCCCTTTAAAAGGTATCAAATTCAACCTGTCTGGCGGGCTGAGAACCCCCAAAAAGGCCGCTTTAGGGAGTTTTTGCAGTGTGATATAGATACAGTGGGATCTAACTCCCCTATGACTGATGCAGAAATCATTCAGGCAGTTATTAAATCTCTAGAAAATCTGGGATTTACAAATTTTAAAGTATTAGTAAATGACAGAAATAATTTTGCTGGAATTGAACCTTCTGCTATAGTAACCATTGACAAGCTTAAAAAGATTGGACAAGAGGCTGTTTTGGAAGAGCTAAAAAAGAAAGGACTTCCAACTTCATCATTAACTGAGGTATTAAATAAAGGCTTAACAGAAAAACTTAAAAATATCACAGACATAGTTAATGACTCACGAGTTGTATTTGATTCAACACTGGCAAGAGGTCTTGATTATTACACCGGCTTGATTTTTGAAATAGAAATTGATGGATATGAAGCAGGTTCTGTAGGCGGTGGTGGAAGATATGACAATTTAATTGGCATGTTTGCTGGTAGACAGATTCCAGCTGTAGGATTTGCTTTTGGTTTTGACCGATTAATTGAGGCTATGAATCAACAAAACTTATTCCCTAAGAATTTAACCACCACCCAAGTTTTAGTGACTATTTTTAACCCGGATTTACAAAATAACTCATTAGAGATTAGTTCTCAACTCCGCTCGAACAATATAAATACTGAGGTTTGGCTTGATCCCAATTCAAAACTGGAAAAACAATTAAAATATGCTGATCAAAAAGGGATTCCTTATGTGGCAATCATTGGCCCGGAAGAAGCTGCCAAAAATGTAGTTACCTTAAAAAACCTTGCAAATAAAACTCAAGAAGTCCTCTCCCTTGACGAAGCGATTGTGAAAATTATGAATTAAGAATAATGAATTATGGTTTTAAAGCTTGATTCATGATTCGTTATTCATTATTCTAAAATGAGATGTCGTCACAAATCTTTAAAACTCCCCTGCCTTATATAGCCCTAATTTTAGCCCACATCATCTGGGGTGCTAACTTTGTAGTAGCAAAAGTCACTTTACAGGAATTTCCTCCAATGAGTTTGGCTTTTTTAAGGTTTGCCTTGGCTTCTTTATTTTTGGCCCCATTTTTCCTCGCTGAAACCAAGAAAGTAAAAATTGATAAAAAAGACCTGCCGAAACTTGTTGCAGCAGGTATCTTTATTACCTCCTTAAACATTGCTTTTTTCCTTGAAGGTATTCAAAGAACTACAGCCATCAATGCTTCGATGTTAACCCTGGTTATCCCTGTTTTCTCTGTTTTGTCCGGCTGGTGGTTTTTGAAGGAAAAAATCCTGGTGATAAATCTGGTGGGGATTATGTTGAGTCTTACCGGAGCACTAATAATTATCGGCCTGCCACAAATTCTCTCAGGTAATTTTTCTCCCCAGACCTTAACCGGTAACGCACTAATAGTTCTGGCCTCATTATCCTGGGTGATTGGAGCCACTATTTCCAAATCACTTTCAGGAAAATATTCATCGCTTATAATTACTGCCATTGCTTTCATGGTTTCTACTATAGTGATGCTTATCCCTGCTGCCTTGGAATACATTAAAGATCCGGGTTGGAGCACAAAGGTTACCTCACTAGGCCTCTTGGGACTTACCTATATGACATTACTTTCATCTATTTCTGCTTACTTCCTTTTTGAATGGGGCTTGTCTCAAACCACTATTATCGCTGCTGATTTATTCCAGTATATTGAACCTTTTGTGGCTACTTTTTTTGCCATTATTATTTTGGGAGAAAGGATGTCTACCACCTTTATTACAGGAGCCTGCTTTATAGTAGCAGGTTTATATATTGGCACACTGGCCAAACAAATCCACCACCGCCACAAAGCCCACAGGATATGATATACTACACCCTATCATGAAAGCAAATATTCATCCAACATGGTATGCGGAAGCCAAAGTAACTTGTGCCTGCGGCAACTCTTTTACTACCGGCTCAACAGTGCCGGAAATTCGGGTGGAACTTTGCTCAAATTGTCATCCTTTTTATACCGGCCAGCAAAAGTTTGTTGATACATTAGGTCAGGTAGACAGATTTGTTAAAAAGATGGAAACATCTAAGGTTAAACAGGAAGAAAGAAAGAAAATCATGGAAGCCAGAAAATCCAGAGTGGAAAAGAAAAAAGAAGACAGACCTTCCTTAAAAGATCTTCTAATGCAGGCCCGTAAACACGCCCCTTCTTAGGGGAAACCGTTAAGCGTAAAGGGTCAAGACCTTACCCTTACCGCTTCACGCTTAACCCTAAACATGAACGACTATTTACAGCAACAAATTGATGACATAAATATAAGGATTGAGGAAATCAAACCCTTAACAGATGACCCTGAAATGGCTCAGCTGGCAACTGAGGAAATTGCAGAATTGGAAAGGCAAAAACAAGAGCTTGAGCAATCAGCTCAAACGCCCATGAAAACCACTGACCCGTCTGACACCTCCGGCTCATCTGAATCCAGTTTTAATCCTAACGTCGCTATCATGGAAATCCGTTCTGCCGCCGGCGGAGACGAAGCCGGCCTGTTTGCTCAGGACTTACTTAGAATGTATACCAAGTACGCGGAAAGTAAGAAATGGGCAGTGGAGGAATTAGATAGATCAGAGGGCAAATTAGGCCAAATCAAAGAAGTTGTTATTAAGATAAAAGGTAATAATGCCTACTTTTCTTTCAAGGCTGAATCAGGGGTACACCGGGTTCAAAGAGTACCGGTCACAGAGTCAAGCGGTAGGATTCATACTTCAACCGCCACAGTGGCAGTCTTACCTCAGGTAACAGACGCTCAACTCAGTATTAATCCTGCTGATATAGAATTTGAAGCTTTTAGATCAGGTGGAGCAGGAGGACAAAATGTTAATAAAGTATCAACAGCTGTAAGATTAAAACATATTCCCTCAGGAATAGTAGTTACCTGTCAAACAGAAAGGTCTCAGCTGCAAAATAGGGAAAATGCCTTTGCTTTACTTAGGGCCAAGCTTTGGGAAATTGAACAACAAAAAAGAGTTGGTAACATTGAGGAACAGAGAGCTTTACAAGTTGGCACAGGCGAAAGATCAGAAAAAATCAGGACATATAATTTTCCCCAAAACAGGGTAACAGATCATCGAATTGGCAAATCCTGGCATAATTTGGATAGAATCTTAGAAGGAGACTTAGATGACATCGTCACGGCCCTTTCAGTACATTAATGGCTGGGTTGAATTCTATAAACTAAAGTTTAAAGTTACCCCTGACGTCTTAATCCCCCGTCCGGAAACAGAGTTATTAGTTGACGAGGTAGTAAATCGAGTTAAGAGTGAAGCGTTAAGAATTCAGAATGAAAAAAGTAATTCTGCACTCAACAGTCTACACTCTGCACTCACCATCCTTGATCTTGGCACAGGCTCGGGTAACATTGCCATCTCCATTGCCAAAAATCTTACTGCACATACCAAGTCTGTATTAGCTTCACATGTAAGGATTATTGCCACGGATATTTCTGCAAAAGCCCTAAAAGTTGCCAGGCAAAACGCCAAACTCCACGGAGTAGAAAATAAAATCACTTTTTTGCAAAGTAACCTGCTCTCTGTTTTTAATCATTCTGCACCCTTAACTCCTAACTCTGAACTCATCTTGGTCACTAACCTCCCTTATATCCCTTCTTCAAGAATCCCATATCTTGATTCTTCTGTTAAAGATTTTGAGCCTCTAGTTGCCTTAGATGGTGGTGAAGACGGTTTTGATCTTTACCGAAAACTCTTCCAGCAAATTAGCCAACAACCATTAAGGTTGCAACTTAAACTAATCATTGGCGAGATAGATTATACTCACGGAGAACTGGCAGTAAATGAAGCATTAAAATATTTTCCCCATGCCAAAGTAGAAGTTAAAACAGATTTATCACACAAACAAAGGATACTCAAAATCTCATTCTGATGGCAGATCACCAAGTGTTACTTGCAAACTCATAGTTTTACCGTCCCGCCAAATATCCATAGTTAGTCTTTGACCAATATTACTTTTAGAAACAACCTCTGATATTTTATTTTCTGAATCAACAGCTTCAGTGTTAATCTTAGTAATGATATCCCCTGCTTGCACTCCTGCTTTTTGGGCAGGTCCGTTATCTACCAAATCCTGCACATAAGCTCCCTGGGGAATTTCATTTAAAATGGCTACATCTCTGGAAATAAATCTATACTGAATTCCCAAAAATGGCCGGGACACTGAGCCTTTAGACACAAATTCATCAATAATCGGCTTAATTGCGTTAGAAGGTATAGCAAAACCAATATTTTGGGCACCTTCAGTTGTTGCTACATTTAAACCAATCACTTGGCCGGCGCTATTAAGAAGTGGTCCCCCTGAATTCCCCGGGTTAATTGCAGCATCAGTTTGAATTAAATTATCCAAAGATTCAGCAGAACCTGAAAAAGGATCCCCCGCTACTACTTTCCTGCCCAAACCGGATACAACTCCGGTAGTAACAGTATTGGTGAATCTACCTAAAGCATTACCAATAGCGATAGCAGTTTGCCCAACTTGTAACTTACTGGAATCCCCAAGTTCCAAAGATTTTAATCCCGAAGCATCAACTTGTACTAAAGCTAGGTCCAATATGGCGTCTCTGTAGATTCTTTTGACATCATATTTTTGACCGTCTTTGGTCACTACGCTATAACTTACCCCCGTATCAGAAACTACATGTTTATTTGTTACTATAATGCCTTTGTCAGATACCACAAACCCTGTGCCTATTGTTGAATCTTCTTTTCTGGGCAGTGCAAACGGATCAAAAGGGTTAACCACTCTTCTGGAAACTCCGATTGCAACAACAGAAGGAGAAGTCCTTTTGGCCACATCTATTAAGACGTTTTCTTCTTTCAAAACTGTTCTGGTTTCCTGGTTTTGAACTTTTGGCAAATTTAAATTTGCAGATGGTATCAAACCTCTAATTTGAGCCTGATAAAATGCTACAGCCACAACCACGCCTGCGGCAATTGACAGCAGCAGCCCTGTAAAATTTGGTTTCGGTAATTTTAAATTAGAATAATCCATCATTCTAGTAATTCAAGTGCTTTTTCTAGTTGCGGATCCTTCGTTTCATCATTTTTATCCATTTCCATTTTAACATCAGGCTCAAGTCCTTGAGTATCATTAACCCACCTGCCATTTGGAGTCAACCACTTGGCTACTGTAATATGGATACCTGTTCCTTCAGCCAAATCTTGTGCCTCTTGTATAGTTCCCTTCCCAAAAGACTTTTCTCCTATTAAAGTCGCTCTTCTACGATCCTGTAATGCCCCTGCTACAATCTCTGAAGCTGAAGCAGAACCTTTATTAATTAATACCTGCAAGGGCAATTTAGTTAATTTTCCTGATCTGTTAACTTTATATGGTGCTCTTTGACCTTGGTTGTTTTCCTGCAGCACCACATCTCCCCCTTCCAAAAATTCAGAACCGATAAATACAGCGCTTTCCAGAAACCCTCCCGGATTGTTTCTGACATCCAGAATAACTCCGCTGGGATTTTTGTCCGTTATTTGGGAGATAGCCTGTATCCATTCATCATTAGTTTTCTCGCCAAATCTGGATAATTTAATCACAGCTACATTTTTGTTATTTTTAGTATTTGTAAAACTCACTTCAACACTTTTGACTATAATAGTATCCCGGGTTAAAGTGTAAGATTTTGTATCAGAATCGCCTTCCCTAAATATGGTTAAATTAACCTTAGATCCCTTTGGTCCTCTGATCAACTTAACAGCTTCAGGCAAACTCATTCCAGTAGTATCTTTGTCGTCTATTTTAACAATCATATCCTGAGGCTTAATTCCGGCCTCTTTGGCGGGTGTTCCCTCAAGGGGAGCGATAACTACTAGCCTTTTTTCTTTATTAAAACCCAGCTGAATACCTACCCCCTCAAAGCTGCCGCTTAATTCTTCTTGTGAGGATTTTTGCTGATCAGGAGGCAAAAAGACTGTATAAGGATCTCCTACCGCCGCGACCATACCGGAAATTGCCCCATAAAACAGTTTCTTTGTATCCAGGGCAGTTTTATCAATGTAATGTTTAGAGAGTAAATCCCAAGTATCCCAAAATAGTTTGAAGTCTATATTTACGTTTTGAGGTACATCCCGACTTACTACGGAAACCGTCGGCCTAAAGTTTTCCCATCTTAACTGAACATCCCGATGGCCCAATTGCCAGCCCAAAAGAAAAGTTAGAATGGCTACAAGCAACAATTTAACATCCAATTTTGTTGGTATTTTTTTCATTTCTTAAATGGATTTTGGATATTCTACCACTTCTATATTAGTTTGCGGAACTTGGATTTTGCGCCGGTTGGTTTCTATTGTTACCATCAATGCTTTAATACCTGAAGGTAATATTGTTTCTGTGTTATCAACTGCCAAAATCCTACCTTGTTCTCCTAGGAAAGAATTACCCACTACCCGAACTTTACTTCCGATTTTTAACTCAGCCATTCCCGTACTCTCGTCTCCTCCGTAAGCAGTAAGCACACCTGAGGGGGAAGGCAACTTGGTACCTCTTACTTTGATTATACTACTTGACTGAAAAGAAGGTAAGTTAATTATCCCGGCATTACCATCAATGGCCGTAAACCTACCCTCATGTTGTAATAATACCTGATAAATATCCTCACCAATTGGAATAGAACCAAAGCCCTCACAGATTGTAATAGAAATCCCGATATCATTTTCCAGTTTTTTAGGAAAAATCAACCTTCCTCCTGCCATCCCTTTATAATCTTTAGCCCCAATTCCCCCACAGATTATGCCACTCACTTCCGCTGAAATTGCATCGGTAATTATTTCCTTAGAGACTAAACTGCCTGCCACAATTATTTGGTCTGCATACTTTGGTAAAACAGCAGGGTTACTCATAAATTCATCTCTCTTGCTAACTATCCGTAAATTCCCATCCCTGAGTTTACCGGAACCAAATAGTCCATGTATCAAAGTTGATTGGGTTCTAATGATTACTGACCCTTTTTGTGTATCAACTTCTTCTACGATCCCATAGACCCCGGCAGGTAAATCAATTTTTTTTGGTATAAAGTTAAGTCTTAACTCCCCAGTTTTGGGGTTTAGAAAATCCAAGATACCATCGCTTGGTGAAATCACTACAATCTTACTGCCAAACAACCAGCCACTTTTCTGGGCTAGCAGTTCTCCTTTATAGATTCTTTGTCCTAATGACCTTTTCAAAAATTTTTCTACTTGCGAAGGCATAACTTGTAAAAGCTTTGCCAGATTTAAAATCCTAAAACCCGGAGAAAGTTGAGCGGTGCCTAAAACATCAGAAGGGGTAACCTCTTGATTCTTGCTAACATTTAGAACTCCCTTACCCTTAAGGTTCCTATGAATTCTGACAATAACATCTTGCTCTACTCTGATTCTTAAAGGTACAAACATAACTTAAATCCTTCCGTCTATTATCAACCCTAGTCTACCCCCAAAAACTTCTATGGCACTCTCCTTTTTACCTAAAATATTTCCTTCGGCAACTTTGTAAGACATTTCGCATCGATCTTTGGAACACGGTAATATAGTTAAACTTCCTGCCTTTATTTTGTACACTTTATCCGATAAATTAAACTCCATACTGTCTTGTATATTTTCAAATCTCGGTAAAAGGATTGTTCCTACAACTTCGTCTATATCATCCGATACCACCACAGTCCAAAGATCTTCAAACCAATCTTCTTTTTTCCTATTTAACAGCAATCCATCGACAAATGCCCAAGTTAAACTGACAAGATCTGGTATGACATACAAAAAAACTTCAGGAATAATAATTTTTCTCAAAGTAAAATTTAAAAAGGGATTATCGCCCAAAAGCGGTCCCTCTTTTTGCCCTGGTTTTGGGCCGTTCATCCTTAAAGCTTCCCGCAAAATTGCCAAATCAATCTTTACATCATCAGCTGTTAAAGAAACAGCTTTGGGATAAAAGATTTTATTTGCTAAATAATCTTCTAGTTTAGTCTGTGAAGGGGAATTTTTCAGCCAATAAATAAGAGCCGTGGCATCTATTTGGTCAAGATTATCAAAACTATCAAAAAGACCGGACAGCTTGGGCATAACTATAGAGCGCAGAGTACAGAATTATTGTTTTCATTCTTAACTCTGAACTCATAACTCTTAATTCTATCTTATTACACTTTGGGAACAAAAGGAAGGAGGGCTAAATGCCTGGCATATTTTATATTCCTAGCCACGGCCCTTTGGTGTTTTGAACAAACCCCTGATCTGGCTCTTGGTAAAATTTTAGCTCTATCTGTTAGATATCTTCTTAAATTAGCCAAATCTGTATAAGAGGGGTTTGTCTTACTTTGACAAAAATAACAAACTTTTTTAGCTCTTACCTCGTTAGAGGCAAACTTGTTTCCGTCGTTTTGTTGTACGCTTGGGGCGTGGACTGTACGGCCACCTGGGGAATTTTCCTCATCTGTAGATAAATCTTCAACCTGTTTTGGAGCCTCCTCCTTTTTAGGAGGTAACTTTGAAGATATTATTTTTCTGGTAATCTTTTTCTGAACCATAATTTGGAGATTATATATTAAAGTATCCTAGAATGGAAGATCCTCATCGTCTTTGATGTCTTCTTGAGGAGGAGTTTTTTTTGTTTCAGCAGGTTCAGATTCTTCTGCCGGCGTAGCTTCACTCTCTTCAATGTTTAATTCTGCCGGTTTCTCCTTGGGCTTTTCCGGTGCTTCTTGCCTTACAGGTAACTCATCCGGGCTGATATTTTCCCTTGTAGCAATCTCAACATCATTAGCTCTGGGGGACAATACAATCATATCCTCTACCACAATTTCTGTTGTTTGCCTTTGCTGACCATCAGCAGCTTGCCAAGACCTGGTTTGCAACCTGCCGGAGATAAAAACTTTAGTGCCTTTTTTGAGTAATTGGTTACAAAGTTCAGCTAGTTTATTCCAGGATACTAACCGGTGAAAATCTACTTCTTCTTTTTTTTCACCTTCTGTAACATAAGTTCTGTTAGTGGCCAATCCAAAAGTACAAACTGCAGCACCATTGGGGGTATACCGGAGTTCTGGATCCCTTGTTAAATTACCTATTAGTTCAACCCTATTCCAAGATCTACTTGCCATTTTTTTCTCCTAATACAACTTAGGAAGTTATCTTCTAATTAGAAGATAACGTAGTATATCTTCTTCCAACTTTAATAATTTGTCAATAGTTTTGGCATTTTTAGGATCAGCTGTTATTTCAAAGTGGGCAACGTATCCTTTAGTCTGCCTCTTTATAGGATAAACCAAATCTTTATTACCCCAAAGATCTTCTTTTTCAATCTTACCATCTTCTCCAACCATTTTTTTGGTAATAGAATCCAAAAGAGTCTTTCTTTCCTTTTCTTCTAAATCAGCCTTTAAAACCAAAGTTAAATAATAGTTATTCATGAGGCATAATTGTACTAGGAACCTCTTCTGAATTCAATACCGTACTTATACAATACCTTTATATTCACCCCTATCTTCTTCTGGGATGCGAGCAGCAATTGATCGCATAATGTCTTCAACTGCTGCCCTATCTCCAAATTTAGGGTGGATTGGTTCTCCAAAATGGACATTTACCGTAGCACGAAGGGGTACTGCAAGCCTTAAAAAATTGACTAGTCCAGCAATTTTACCTCTGATTCCTTTTTTATCTCTTATGGTATGTAACAAATCCCATGTCCCAGTAATTGCTACCGGAAAAACACCACCTAAATTTTCATGTCCAAAATAAGCTGCTACAGCTTCTATTGGCTTTCGCAGTTCTTTACTGCGTGTTCCTTCCGGATAAACAACTAATACCCTTGGCTCGTTTAATATTCGCTGTATAATAGGCTCTGCTCTTTTATTAACTGCCCTAGCAAGAAAACTATCTTGTTCTTTTGCACCTCTTCTAGAAGTAGCAACCAACGCCTTTGGGTAAGTTCTATTAAAAATTTTTGAAACACTATCTTGTCCATAAAGCATTCCTGCTACAAAAACTACAGTTTCATCATGAATTATTTTACCTAACTCACGCTTCAAGGCCATCTTCACGGTTGGATGATCCGGATGACTGGTATGGTTTGGGGCTATTTCCACACTCTGGCCGTTGCTAAGATATCTCCCCATTTCTGCTAAATTTTCTACACCAGTTATAGTAAATCTCCTCATTCCCCACCTCATCAAACCTTCAGCAATCATAGACTGAAATCTGCTACCAGACGTATAAGGCTCAGTTACCTCGCCCTCTATAGCTTTAAGCAATAATTCCTCTCTAGCTGCTCCACCCATTTTAGCCAGGTTAAAAAAAATCCTATTTTGATGTGCTTTTAAAACCATTCTTATGGCCTGGTCAACTGGACTAGTTAAATCATGTGTGGCGGCTAGATCTATTATTGGTCTAAAGTAATAAGCTAGTGCTTCTATTTCTCTTCTATACTTTCTATCCAACTCTGCGTCTTCTTGAATAACTCTGGCAGCTGCCGGCAGCTGGTTACTTCTTTCTTGCGCAAATTGCTCAGCAATATATCCTCTGAATAAAGCAGTTACAGAAATTGGTAATCTGGCAAGCCACCTTAGTTTACCTATACCCCAAAGATCTGCCAATTCGATATTTGCCTGTTTTAATACTTCTAGTCTATCTTTTAATGCACGCATTTCCTGTCTAAAGATTTTCTTATCACGTAAAGCCTCCCTGGGGAAAAACCCCGTAACTATACTTGTTGAACCAAATAAATTAGTCATCAGCTTAGTCCATTCCATGGATTTATAATCATCTACTACTTTGACATCAAAACCAGCCTTGGTAAATAATTGTTCGGTCTGAGTTAAACTTTTCCTATCTTTATCAACAGAAGCCAAAGCAATTCTTCTTTTCCCTCTGCTATGAACGACCTTACCCTGTTCATTCCGCCAAACATTTGTAGATAAACTGGCACGTACCAGTCTTACTCTATCTTTAACATCAGCTAAAATTGTTTCTGCTGCTGGGACAACATCAACACCATTTTGAGGAAGTATTAAAGTTATGGGCATACTTACATGTTGGGCTATTTCTTTTAAGACTTCTTCTGTAGGGTTTGGGGTTGCAACTATAACTGCTTCAGGCTCTGAAGTTACAAGCATAGTTTCAATACTTGAATGAAATCTAATCTTTGGATGATCGGCTTCATCCCCCCATCTATGATGTCTAACAACAGCTTCAACCGGAACAATTTCACCA
>CAZYBP010000012.1:0-20298 GCA_964645555.1 uncultured Gammaproteobacteria bacterium | reverse complement strand
CCTAAAACTACGGATATGCCGATAACTGTTAGTAGTAAACGTTTGGGGTTATCTGGAGAAACAAATCTTTTGATAAGTGCTCCTTTTTCAGCTAAATAAGTTGGATTCATAATACCTACTATTCCACTGACTATCATAACAACAAAATGAGTAATTTGTCTACCCTTAAGTTTTGGACTTTTCTGAATAACCTCAATCAATTACTCAATTTATTCTCACGAAAAGTCCAGTGTGGAGTTGATTATGCTATGAAGATATGTTTTTTAATTCAGCCTCAATGAATTCATTCAAATCCCCGTCCAACACCGCATCAGTGTTGGATGTTTCTACATTAGTTCTTAAATCTTTAACCATATGATAAGGATGCAAAACATATGATCTGATTTGAGTTCCCCAGGAAGCTTGAGTAACTTCACCTTTCAACTCCTGTTTGACCTTTGCTTTTTGGGCTTGTTGTCTCTCCCACAGCCTGGCTCTCAAAAGCTTTAAGGCATTCTCCCTATTTTGCAGCTGAGACCTTTCTGTTTGACATGTAACTACTATTCCTGAGGGAATATGTTTTAATCTTACAGCTGTTGATACTTTATTAACATTTTGTCCTCCTGCTCCGCCTGATCTAAAAGCTTCAAATTCCAAATCTGCATCATTGATTTCCACTTCCGAAGGATTTTCAATTACCGGTAAGGTTTCTACCAGAGCAAAAGAGGTTTGACGTAATTTATCTGCATTAAAAGGCGATTGTCGAACCAATCTATGTGTACCCTTTTCTCCTTTTAAATATCCATAACTGTAAGGTTCATGTATAATCATGGAAACTGTCTTAAAGCCTGCTTCCTCGCCGGGATTTTCATCAGTGATTTCATATTCCCAGTTCATTTTTTCGAAATATCGTTGATACATCCGGACTAACATTGCACACCAGTCCATTGCTTCAACTCCGCCTGTGCCGGAGTGAACTGATAAAATTGCCTCTGATTCATCATGCGGATTAGATAAAAATAGTTTTAGTTCAAGTTGATCCAACACCTTTTCTAGTTCCCTAACCTCTTTGTTTAAGTCATTTAGCATGGAAGGTTCTGCTGACATTTCCAAAGCATTACTTATTCTTGATTCCAACCCCTCCATGGTGGTTAATGTTTTTTGTTTGTCTGAAAGGTGTTTGCTGATAGCTGTAGACTGACTCGGATCATTCCAAAACCCCTCCTTCATAGTTTGAGCTTCAAGTTCCCTGATTTCTGTGTGCAATTTATCCCGGTCAATTGCCTGGGATATTTTGTCAAACCTTTCTTTCAGGTCCTTTAATTTATTCTGTATTTCTTCCATGCGTAAAGTATAGCAGTTCACGAGTAGAGTGTCAGCTGTGATAAAATTTGGAAATGATATTACATATTGATACCAAAGATCAAAAGATAGTGAGGCTTTCCCTTAAAGATAAGGATAAAATAATTAAGACTCTGAGTGAAGAGAATGAATATGGTTCACAGGTTTTACTGCCTTTGATAGAAAAACTATTAAAAGAGGAAAAGCTGGAATATAAGGATCTGAAGGGCATAGAAGTTGAAACCGGACCAGGATCTTTTACAGGACTTCGGGTAGGGGTGTCTGTGGCTAATGCTTTGGGATTTGCATTGAGGATACCTGTTAATGGCAAAAAGATGGAAACAGAACTTCAATACTAAGTTTTCCAAGTAATTCAAGATACAAGTACTGAATACTTTGGAATACTTGGACACTTGGTAGTTGGAATTTCTGAATGTTATACTAAAAATATGGCTTGGCAACATTGGTTTTTACCGCATAAAGATACCCACAAAAAGGCTCATTTACTATCCTGGGAGGCAGTTTTAGTTTATGTTCTATTTTTCATTTTTCTGCAAGTCAGCTTTTCCATTGTAGGTTTTGCCAAACCCGGGGTTTTGGGGATAAATGCCAATATTGACCAAAAAAAGTTGATTGAATTAACAAACATTGAACGTCAAAAGGCTGGTTTGTCTGTTTTGGTAGAGAGTGAAGCTTTAAACAAAGCTGCCAAATTAAAAGGTGAAAATATGTTTGAGGAAAATTATTGGGCTCATTTTGCCCCTTCCGGGAAATCCCCCTGGGATTTTATCCTGGGTGCAGGATACAAATTTACTTATGCCGGGGAAAATTTAGCCAAAAACTTTTATTCCCCGGATGAGGTGGTGGCAGCTTGGATGGCCTCTCAAACCCACAAGGATAATTTATTAAATAATAAATACAAAGATATCGGAATAGCCGTAGTTGAAGGAATATTAAATGGACAAAAGACTACTTTGATTGTGCAAGAATTTGGCACCACAGAAATTCTGGCCAGTAGCCCCGTTGTCGAGGTGCAGGGTAAACAAATAGCCGTGCCCACCCGTGATCTTATCAATAAACCAGAGTTAGTGGCAGGGTCAGAAGCCAGGATCGTGCCTGCTAAATCTATTATAGATCCATTTATATTCACAAAAAGTCTAGGGATAAGTTTAATAGTATTTATAGGGGCACTTCTTGCTTTGGACCTTTTAGTCTTGTATAGAAGGGGAGTTCTCAGGATTGGTTCGCATCATATAGCACATATGTCAATTTTATCAATTTCTGCAGTTAGTTTATTAACATCTGGCCCGGGAGTTATTTTATGATTAAAAAAAGAAAAATTTTCAACGGATTGTTGATAATAATTTTTACATTGTCAATTATTAATTTAATTTTAATGCTAAAAAGAGCAGAATTCTCACCGCTTTATAATTTAAGCGAAGCGAAAATTGCAAACCCTGCTTATATAGTCATTTTTGCCTCTTTAATTTATCTGCTTTGGGCGTTTGCTTATCATAAGATTGACAAGAGTTTGACTTTTTCTATTTATATGGAGTATGTTTTAACGGCTCTTTTATCAATAATACTTTTAATGGGGGTGTTACTTTGAAAGCTATCATACCAACAGGTGGACGCGGTACCAGAATGAGACCGCTGACATTTTCTACAAATAAACATTTTATTCCTGTTGCTAACAAGCCTCTGATTTTTTATCCCATTGAGACTGTGGCAAATGCCGGCATTAAAGAGATTGCCATTACCTATAATTTAGGGGGATTGGATGAGGTAAAAAGTGTATTAGGGGATGGTTCAAGATGGGGGATTACCTTTACGTATGTTTTGCAAGAAAAACCCATTGGTTTGGCTAATATTGTCCAAGTATGCGAGGAATTTTTACAAGGTTCACCGTTTGTATTCCATTTAGGGGATAATATTTTTGTTGATGGGATCAAAGAAGTTGTTGACTTCTTTTTAGCTAAAAAACCTAACGGTTTGGTAACCATGGTTCATCATGAGGAAAATAGAAGACTGGGGGTACCATATTTTGATGATTCTGGCAGGTTGTTAAAATATGTAGAAAAACCGGAAAATCCACCTCATGATTTTGCTATTCCAGGACTATATTTAGCAGACAGCAATTTCTTTAAATGTTTCAAAGGGGTAGATGCCATAAAGCCTTCAGAGCGGGGGGAATATGAAATTCCGGCTGCGTTTCAATGGATGATTGATCATGATTTTAGGGTAGATGTTGTGGAATATCAGGGTGAATGGTTAGATCCCGGTAAATTTGACGATTGGATTTTGGCAAATCAATATCTTTTGGAAAACAAGTTAGAGGAATTGGTAGAAAGTGATGTAGATCCTTCTTCTAAAGTCGAGGGGAAGGTAAGAATAGGTCAAAATTGCACAATCTTAAAATCAAATATTTTAGGACCAGTGATTATTGGTGATAATGTAACTATTACAGATTCGGAAATTGGGCCATTAACCTCTATTGCTGAAAACTGTGAAATAGTTAGCAGTATAGTCAAAAATAGTGTTTTAATGTCCGGGGTGAAAGTGCTTGATGTGAAAGGTCATCCTGTGGATAATAGTTTGATTGGAACGGATTCGGAAGTAATCGGAAAAAATGGCAGGGGAGCTACAACAAGTCTTTTTGTAGGAGAAAAATGCAAAATACAAATATAATATTATGAAACTATTAGTAACTGGCGGTGCAGGGTTTATCGGCTCTAACTTCATACATTATTGGTTAAGAAATTATCCGAATGATCAGGTAGTTAATTTCGATAAACTAACTTATGCCGGGCATTTAGAAAGCCTTAAGGATATTGAAGCAAATAGTAACTATAGATTTATAAAAGGTGATGTTGTAAATGAGGAAGATGTTGATAGAGCCATGCAAGGAGTGGATGTAGTAGTTCACTTTGCAGCAGAATCTCATGTAGACCGTTCGATAATTGACCCTTTGATTTTTGTCAAAAGTAATACTTTAGGTACTGCAGTTTTGTTAAACGCTGCACTAAAATATAAAGTCAAGAGATTTCATCATATCTCAACAGATGAGGTGTACGGAAGTTTAGGCCCGGACGATTTTCCCTTTACTCCGGAAACACCTTTATGTCCCAGGACCCCATATGCTGCTTCCAAGGCAGGGGCAGATCATTTAGTCAAAGCTTTCTTTGAAACATATAACCTGCCCGTTACTATCACAAATTGTGCAAATAACTTCGGTCCCTATCATGACCCTGAAAAATTAATCCCGAGGTTTATTACAAATTTAATAGAGGGTAAAAAGGTACCCTTAATGGGTAAAGGAGAAAATATTAGAGAATGGCTATATGTATTAGATCATGCCAAAGCAATAGATATTGTTTTACAAAAAGGAAAATTAGGAGAAACTTATTTGGTGCAAGGAGAAGAGAAAACAAATCTCGAGGTGACCCGTAGAATTTTAGAAATTTTAGGTTTGGATGATTCTTTAATTGAATATGTAGAGCATAGATTAGGACATGACTTCCGTTATGCAAATAATGGTACGAAGCTGAGAGAACTTGGTTGGAAGCCGGAACATTCATTTGATCAATCTTTAAAAGAAACTGTGGAATGGTATAAAGCAAACGCATGGTGGTGGAAGCCTCTAAAGATGGGTAGACCTAATCTGGATAGAATTGTCCAAAAAGGATATGATAAATAAATGGATGGGTTTAGTAGTGATGATATCACAATAAGCGAGACAGGGATTAAGGGCTTATTAATTTTTGAGAAAAAAATATATCCCGACGAACGGGGATGGTACCAGGAGGTTTACAGAGTAGACGATATTGCCAAAGCTTTAGGTGTTGATGATTTGGTAGTTAAACAGGGTAGCTTTACCTGGAATGTGCCAAAGGCGCTACGGGGATTACATGCTGAACCTCAATACAAATTAATCACTCCCCTATCTGGTAAGATTTTTGCAGCAATTGTAGATTTAAGAGTAGATTCCAAAACTTTTGCTAAGGTTGAAACTTTTTTATTCGACAATGAGGAAGTGACTAATTCCAGAAGGACTTTAGTTATTTCTCCTGGTTTGGCTAATTCTATGGAAGTGGTAGGTCTAAGCGGAGCATTTTATCATTATGCAGTCAGCAGCACTTATGACCCCGTACAAATAAAAAGATCAATTATTTGGGATGATCCTGATTTAAACATTGATTGGCCAATTAAAGATCCAATAATTTCTGACAAGGATAAAAATAATCAAAGGTTAAGAGAATTGTTTCCGGAGAAGTTTTCATGAAGATTGTAGTATTCGGCGGTGGTGGTTTGGTAGGTACAAGATTTATCAATTTACAAAAAGATAATTTTGACATTCAGTTCCCTTCCATAGCCGAAGTTGATATCTTAAACAAAGACGCAGCCGCAGACTTTCTCCAGTCCTCTGATGCAGAAGCTGTGATAAATTTTGCTGCCATCACGGATGTAGAAAAATCAGAAGCAGAGGCAGGGGATAAAAACGGCTTGTGTTATCAAGTCAATGCAATGGGAGCAAAGAATGTGGCCGATACCTGCAAGGAATTGGATAAATATTTAATTCATATTTCCACTGAATATGTTTTTGACGGCAACAAGTCTGAAAGCCCATATACAGAGGAAGACACGCCGAATCCGAGAAACTGGTATGGAGCAACTAAATTATTTGGGGAAGAATTTGTTTTAGGCAGCGGCTGTAAAGCTACTGTCATGAGAATATCCATGCCGTATTCGCCTTTTTATGAACTAAAATCAGACATAGCCAGATTTTTCCTAGCCCAACTAAAAAAAGGAAATCCTATTAAAGCGATTGAAGATCAAAGAGTTACCCCGACTTTAGTTGATGATATAGTGAATGCTTTAGAAGCCTTACTGGAAAAGCAAGCCCTGGGTTTATATCATGTGAGTGCCAGGGATAGTGTCACGCCTTTAGAGTTTGCAAAAACCATAGCTGAAGCTTTTAATCTAAATTATTCTTTAATTAGTCCGATAACTTTTGAGGAATACAATAAAAATAAAAAAGCCAAGCTTTTGCAATATTCCTGGTTAAATCCGGCGAAATTTAATCTAGAATTTGGTGATGAAATTTTACATACAGTTGAAGAAAGTTTAGCTTTTTTTAAAGAGGAGATTGACGTAAGCTTGTTGAATTAGATATAGTTAACAAACCATGGCAAAGAAAAAGGCATTTATAACAGGTATCTCAGGACAAGACGGTTCATATCTAACAGAATTTTTGCTTAATAAGGGTTATGAAGTTGCCGGATTTGTCAGGCGCACGGCTGCCAATGAACCAAATAACATTGAGCATTTAAAACATGAGATAAAAATATATTATGGTGATTTAAACTGGCCCGAATCTATAGCACTAGCCTTATTAGACTTTAAGCCCGACGAAATTTATAATTTAGGAGCTCAATCTTCTCCTTTAGCCTCTTTCCATGACCCGATCGGGACGATGATGATAACCGGTGTTGGTGCAGTTCAGGTATTCGAAAGAGCGAGTCAAGTTGTTCCTCATGCGAAAATTTATCAGGCTTCCACTTCAGAAATGTTTGGTGAACCTCAGGAGGAACCACAAAACGAAAAGACACCGTTAGTTCCGGCTAATCCTTATGCAGCAGCAAAAGCTTATGCTCACCACATGGCATCGATTGCCAGAAGGTATAAGAATAATCCGCAGTTCATATCAGCCGGCATATTATTTAACCATGAGAGTCCAAGGCGCGGTATTAATTTCATTACCAGGAAAGTTTCAGTTGCAGTAGCTTGCATCAAGAATAATAAGAGAGAAGGGATACCTCTTAATGAATTTGGTGAACCAATAGTTCAAAATGGGAAAGTAAAAATTGGCCATTTGAAAGCGGAAAGGGATTGGGGGTACGCACCCGATTATGTAGAAGCGATGTGGCTAATGTTACAACAGGAAAAAGCAGACGAGTTTGTTATTGCCACAGGAGAGGTTCATACGGTTGAAGACTTTTGCAGAGAAGCATTTGCTGTAGTAGGGCTGGATTATAAAGACTATATTGTGACAGATCCTAAGTTCGTCCCACCGGTTTATACCGGTCCTTTAAAAGGTGATTATTCAAAGGCTAAGAGGGTTTTAGGCTGGCAACCTAAAACTAATTTCAAAGATTTAGTGAAAATAATGGTTCACTCGGATCTGGCAAAGTTTTCTTAATTTTTTATAGACTTACATTTTTCCTCTTAAATCCCTTGTGAAACTCTACCTATTAGCATATACTCGAAATATATGAAAAGGGTGAGTGTTGTTCTTCCTACATATAATGAGCAAGCAAACATAACTCAAACAATAGAGACGGTATTGGCTCAACAAAAAAATCTTCCCGGTTGGGAAATTGATATTGTTGTAGCAGATGATATTCGTTCTTCGGATAATACTGAAAAAATAGTTAAAACCCTAGCAAAAAAAAATAGACACATCCATTTTATAAAAGTAGAACCGGGTTTAGGTGTAGGGCTTATTAAGGGGCATGAGTTTGCTTTGGAAAAACTACACCCTGATATTTTAGCTCAACTTGATGCAGACGGCCAAGTAGTGCCGGATGTTATTATCAGATTAGTAAAGGCGATAGAAGAAGGGAATAATTTAGCCATAGGCTCCAGGTTTGTAGCCGGCGGCAAAAATCAGCTCTCATTTATAAGAAGACTTTTTACTTATAGTGCATCTTTGTTTTATCGGTTTATTGTCGGCCCATGGGATATTAAAGAAGTGACAAATTCAGCTAGAGCGTTTACCCCGGACCTGTTTAAAAGACTCAATTTCGTAAGACTGCCTTGGAGAGAGCAAACTTTTATTGTCCAGCCAGCTTTTCTGCACGAGACAATTTTAGCAGGAGCCCGTTACAAAGAAGTACCTTTAATTTTTAAAGACAGATTAGAGGGTTATTCAAAAAATAAAGTATTTAACTACAGTTATGACGTTATCACTTACTGTATAGATGCCAGGTTACATGCATGGGGAATAGATATACCCTTTTTTAGGATAACCAGAAGAGCAAAGACATTGGTTAAATTTGGTTTAGTAGGTTTCATAGGAACGTTGGTAGACTTTTTGTTTTATAAAATTTTTATTAATGCTTTTTATTTTACTCCGGCTATGTCTAAAGCTTTCTCGACAGAAATAGCGATCATGAATAACTTTTTGTTAAATAATTATTGGACTTTTAAGTATCGTAAAACCAAAACAAATATTTGGCAAAAAATAGGTATATTCAATATAGTCAGCCTTGGAGGGTTAATAATTGGTGTTTTAATTGTGAAATTTTTGCACTTAACTTATGGAGATGGATCTGTGAATGTATTGGGTAGACCGGTTGCTTTCAATAACTTTTACTTTTTCGCAACCATTCCTCCGGTGATGATTTGGAATTTTTTAGTAAACCACTTTATCACCTGGCGTCGTCAAGAAGAATAATTTACTGTTAGTTAAAAGAGTTAAGGTTGGCAATAGGGGCAGTGTTGGAAAGCAAGAAATTTTGAGCATATAGATAAATTGCCAAAGCAATAATCGGTAATATAATCTTAAATTCACGGCTTGTTAAAACTTTTTCAAAAGCAATTAATACAAAAGGAGTTATAGGTAAAACATAGCGGCTGATATCCCGATGGGCAATCAAGGTAGAGGCGGCAAGATAAGTTAAGACAACATAGGATAGCAGGTATAGTTTTTGCTTGATTAAATAAATCCCTCCTAAAAGTCCTAATATAAATATATAAACTATATCTTCCAGCCAGATATCGCCTACCCAAAATTGATTTTCATTAAAGACTTGGAAGGGTGGAAAAGTCAGGTGGATATTGTCCCCGCTATGAAAATATGCAAAAAAATCCTGGAAAGAGACAAAATACCAGTAAAAAACCAGTAGTAATCCGGCAGGTATCAACAGCAATGGAATAATTATATTAATTGCTTGAGTAACTGAGACAGACGATCTTTTGGTAATTAATTTTCCTAAGGTATATAAAATTAGGGCAATAAACAGCAATATTGCAGGAGGCCTGGTGATTTGTGCCAGAAGTCCAAATATTCCTGCCCAAATGATATATGGTAATTTAGGACTTTGTTCAAATTTGAGAAAAAAATAAACACTTAAAATGATAAATAGTATAAAGGTTGGTTCGGAGGAACCGACGCTATGGACAATCAGCCAGCGTGCAGGTAGTAACAAAAACAGGAAAGAAAGAAAAAGCGGATGATTGCTTAAATTAAAATCTTTAATTAAAGCATAAAAAGCCCATACTGCTAGGATAGTAGATAAAACTGAGACAAACAGCATTGATTTTAAATAGCCCAAAAATGGGGCAAAAAGAGTAATCAAAATAGAAAAACCGGGGAAATGTGAAGCAAAATAGGTGGCAGGCAGGGATTGGTGCAACCCGGCAATTGCCTGCACGTTATAAAAAGTTTTGGCAATGATAACATACTCTAACCCGTCAAAATTTCTATAAATCGTACTAAAGCCCTGATCGAAATTGAGTCCCCAGAAATTTTGTAAAGATAGTAGGTGAGGCAGCCAAACTAAAAACGTTATTCCCAAACTGAGTAATGCCAAAATAGCAAAATTCTTTATCTGCATACTTCTTCTTTGATCATAGCAGATAGAAAAAGGGTATGCTACACTAACTTACAAAGAAGGAAAGTTAAGATGGTTAAGGACTTGTCCGTATTTTTTCCCTGCGTTAATGAAGAAGGCAATATACAAACAACGGTTCAGAAAGCCGTTACCATTTTAGAAGAATTAAAAATTAATTACGAAATAATTGTGGTTAATGACGGATCTTCGGATAAAACAGGAGAAGTTGCCCAAGCATTAGCAAAAAAGAATAAGCGTATCCGGGTAATTAATCATCCTAAAAACTTAGGTTATGGTGAGGCATTAAAATCCGGTTTTTATAATGCCAAATATGACACTATTGTTTATACGGATGGGGATGGCCAGTTTGATTTTGCCCAGGTCAGCCGTTTCTTAGAAAAACTAAACACAGCAGATTTAATAATCGGCTACAGAATTAAAAGAAAAGATCCCATCCATCGGATATTGTTTGCCAAAGGTTGGGCATTAAGTCTTTGGACCTTTTTTGGTTTAACTCTAAAGGATATAGACTGCGGTTTTAAGATGATCAAAAGAAAGGTTTTAGAAAGTATTCCTCACTTGGAATCACAAAGAGGGGCGATGATTAATGCCGAGTTGGCAATAAAGACTAAAAAAGCAGGTTTTATTGTCGAACAAGTCGGCGTGGATCATTACCCCAGATTAAAAGGTAAACCAACAGGAGCAAACATCCGGGTAATTTTTAAGTCCTACTTGGATTTAATCAAGCTGTGGTGGAAACTTAAGGATGAAAAAACTCTGTTTATGCTACTGGTTATAACGGTTGTCTTGGCTACTTTTTTACGTTTTTTTAAGTTGGAAAATTACATGACTTTTTTAGGAGATGAGGGCCGGGATGCAATTGTAGTAAAAAATATTTTAACTTACAAACATTTTCCTTTAGTTGGTCCGCCAACCTCTATTGGTAATATTTATTTAGGGCCTCTTTATTACTACATGATGGCTATCCCGATGGCCATTTTTTGGCTAAATCCGGTGGCAGCTGCAGGAATGAATGCATTAATCGGGGTATTAACGGTAGTTTTGATTTATTATTTAGGTAAGATTTGGTTTGGCAGAGTAGCTGCTTTGACTGCATCTTTTTTGTATGCCATTTCTCCGGTGACTATTATTTATTCACGTTCTTCATGGAACCCTAACCCTGCACCTCTTTTTGCACTACTAGGAATTTTTGGTGTTTATAAAGCTCATAAAAGCGCTAACTTTGCCTGGTTTATTTTAACGGGAGGGGCAGTGGCAGCAGCCTTACAAATGCACTATTTGGCCTTGATTTTAATACCCATATTTGGGGTTTTGTGGATCCTGGAGACATTTTTGTATTCCAAAGGCAGAACCGTTAAAAATTTGTGGTTGGGGACGGTGTTAGGTATTCTCTCGTTTTTACTGGTAATGTCACCGCTTGTCTGGTTTGATCTCAGGCATAATTTTTTAAATTACCGGGCTATTTCAGAACTGTTTCAAAATAAACAAGCAATTGAGCTTAATGTTTTTTTAACAGCTTTAAAATCTATCCCCATTTTTGCCAACAAATTAATCGGCCGCTATATTGCAGGTGAAAATACGCTGTTAATTTATATAGTTTCCCTGCTGATAATTTTGCCAGTTGGGCTGTTGATTAAAAACTTTAAAAAGACTGTATCCTGGCCACTTGCTACACTTTCAGTTTGGTTGTTAATAGGTATGCTAGGGCTATCTTTTTATCAGCAGCCCATTTATGATCATTATTTAGGTTTTGTTAATCCTGCACCTTTTCTTTTACTGGGCTGGACTATTCAGTTGCTTGTTAATTTTAAAAAACCATTTTTGGGTATAATACTGAAGCTTGCCCTGGTATTGCTACTGGCAGTGTTAATAATTGTAAATTTGGAGAAAAATCCGCTTAACAGCCAGGCTAATAATCAGTTAAAAAAAACCCAGGATATAGCAACTTTTGTGATAGATAAATCCCAGAATAAAGATTTTAACTTTGCCCTGATAGCTAAAAGCAACTATGATCTGGCTTATCAATTCTACCTTGATATGTACGGGTACAAACCAAAACAACTGCCATTTGTAAATACCGGACAGCTAATTGTAGTTTGTGAGGATGAGGTATGTGATCCGACTCATAATGCCAAATATGAGATAGCAGCTTTTGGCTGGTCGAAAGTTGACTGGATTGAGGAGTTTGAGGGTGTTAAAATTTACAAGCTAATTCCTAATCCAAGTGGTAAACCATGAAAATATCAGTAGTAATTCCGGCGTATAATGAAGAAAACAACTTAAAAAAAGGAGTTTTAGACCAGGTTAGGCAGTATCTGGAAGACAATAAGTTTGACTATGAAGTACTGATAGTGGATGATGGGTCAAAAGATTCCACAAAAGAGATACTCCAAAAATACGTCTTAAGACATAAGAGATTTCAGTTGATTGAGAGCCGTCATGGAGGCAAGGCCATCGCTGTAATGACAGGGATGCTCGGAGCTTTGGGCCAAATTGTGTTATTTACAGATATGGATCAGGCAACTCCCATCAATCAACTGGATAAATTTTTGCCAAAGTTTAAGCAAGGATTTGATATTGTGATTGGTTCAAGGCAAGGCAGAAAGGGAGCGCCGTTAATTAGGAAGTTGGCCGCTTGGGGTTTCTCAGTATTACGCGGAATGATCCTAGGCTTGCCTTTTGCTGATACCCAATGTGGATTTAAAGCTTTCGATCAAACAGTTGTTAAAAATATTATTCCCAAAATCCACAAAGAGTGGGGAGTATTACACTTTAGAGGTGGGGCAGTTAATGCCGGGTTTGATGTGGAACTTCTTTATTTGGCCAAAAAGTATGGTTTTAAAATTGCAGAAGTTGGAGTGGAATGGAATTATGTGGATACGGAAAGAGTACAGGTAATTAAAGATGCACTTGCAGCAATTTATGATATGTTTCGTATCAGAATAAATGACTTATCCGGGAAATATTAAATACGACTTTTCTGACAATGTTTTTTAATAACCTTAGGTTATGATACCTTAAATCAGTCAAAAAACTTACAATAAATTTACCAAAATATGCTACCATTTAATTATGGTACAGGTAAAAAAGATATACAGATCTAATCAAAATCGGGTTTGGCTGGGAGTATTTGAAGGGCTGGGGGACTATTTTAATATTGACCCGGTTCTTTTAAGAATTGTGTTTATCTTAATTACTATTTTTACAGGTTTTATTCCAGGATTCATTGCTTACATTCTTATAGCAGCAGTAATGCCTGTTAAAAAATAATCTGCAGCTTCTCGCCACCTTGCCTCAAAGATATAGGGGAAGTACAATAGTAAGGTGAAGCTTATCAAAACTCATAAGATAGAACTCCTTCTACTATTTTTAATTATTGCCGGCTATTTTATTTTAAGGCTGCCGAATTTAACTTTGCAGCCTATTTTTGCCGATGAAGCAATATATATCAGATGGGCACAGATAATGAGGTCAGAGCAGACATTACGTTTTTTGCCTTTATCAGACGGTAAGACCCCACTTTTTATGTGGACGATGATACCGCTTTTTAAAGTATTCTCTAATCCTCTTTTTGCCGGAAGATTTGTGTCTGTAATTTCCGGCCTGGTTACATTAGCCGGAGTTTTTCTTTTAGCAAGAAAAGTCTTCGGTTTAAAAACAGCCCTTTGGGCATCTTTACTTTATGCAATTACCCCATACACCGTTTTTTTTGACAGAATGGCATTGGTGGACTCAATGCTTGCAAGCTTTAGTATTTGGTCGCTATATTTTGCGCTTTGGTTAATCAGAAGCTTGAGATTGGATCTATCCATGATACTGGGTTTTTTATTAGGCGCAGCATTACTTACCAAAACTCCGGCTACGATGAATTTGCTGATTTTGCCGATTGCTTTACTGGGGCTTAAGAGAAATAATCAAGGTAAATACCCAATTGTTAAGGCAGTAGGATTTTTGGCAATATCTGTTTTTATTGCTTTTGGAATTTATAATTTATTGAGACTAGGTCCAAATTTTCATCTCCTTTCCTCCAGAAACCAGGATTATATTTTTTCTCCTTTGGAATTAATTGGGAGACCGTTAGATCCTTTTATTCCACACTTTCACGATATAGCTGATTGGTTTCCGAAACTGTTTACGCTGCCAATTTTAATTTTAATCGGAATCGGGGTATATCATTTGCTATTTTCATTGAACAAATTAGGTTTGATTATGATAGGTTGGGCGCTTATACCACTAATTATACAGATGATCTTTTTAAAAACTTTTACTGCCCGTTACCTTTTGTCTGCTATAGCTCCACTTTTAATATTCGGAGGTTTGGGTATTAATAAAGCTTTAGACAGGGTGAGAATAGATAGTTTTTTTAGTCCAGGTTATAAAGGATCTTTCTTTAAGATAATGATTGTCTTAATAGCGATCATGCCCCTTGCTTTAAAGTTTGATTATCAATTAATTAAAAATCCTCCCCCCAACAGTTTGCCTGCAGAGGAAAGAAGGGGTTATTTTGAAGACTGGACAGCAGGTTATGGCCTTTCTGATATTGCCGATTTTTTAAAGGAAGAGCGGAAAAAGGGTAAGGTAGTAGTTGGTACAGAAGGATTTTTCGGTACCCTCCCTGATGGTCTTTATATATATTTGGATAAAGATAACATTGCGGTTGTAGGTAGTAGCGCTTCGGTTTCGGCCCAAATTAGATCGGCTGCAAAAGAAAATTTGACTTACTTTGTCGGTAATAAAAAGAACTTTAAAAATGGTATCGAAAAAGCAGAGCAAGTTAAAGAATATCCAAAAGTAAAGCCTCTTGACGGGTCGATGCAGGATGCGATGGTTTTATATAAAATTTTGCCCTAACTTAAATGATCAAATTTTTAGACAGTAAATCTCAATTATTTTGGATAGTAGTTATTGTTATCTTTACTATTCCTACATTTTATCAATTGGTAAGGCCAGGTTTTTTCTTTATGCAGGATGATCTGCAAGCCTTGAGAGTACATCAAATGTTTGAATGCTTTAAGGATTTTCAGATTCCTTGCAGGTGGGTGCCAGATATGGGATACCAATTTGGTTACCCACAATTTTTATTCTACCCTCCGAGCGTATATTATTTGGCATCCTTTTTCCACCTTCTTGGTGTTGCCATTATTGATTCGGTTAAGATTTTATTTATTTTTGGTTTAATACTTTCAACCTTTTTTATGTTTCTTTTTTTAAGATCTTTTTTTGCAGGAGAAACGCGGGATAAAAGTTTTACCTCTACAACACTGCCTGCCATAATGGGAGCAATGCTTTATACATACGTCCCGTATAAAGCTCTGGAAGTTTATGTAAGGGGGGCGCTAAATGAATTTTGGAGTTTAGTAATTTTCCCTTTAATTTTTTGGGCGATATATCAACTCATTGTCTTAAAAAAAATCAAATATATGATTTTTCTTTCTCTTTCCATAGCTTTGTTAATGCTTACACATAGCCTAATGACGCTTATATTTGCTCCGCTTGCTCTCTTATGGTGTTTAATATTGCTGATATTGAAGAAAGAGAAACTGGTTATTCCAAGGATAATATCAGGAGGCATTTTAGGTATAGGACTTGCATCCTTCTTTGTTCTTCCACTTGTCTTTGAAGGTCAGTATGTTCATCTTGAAACTTTGCAAGGTGGATATTTTGACTGGCGGCAGCATTTCGTTTCGCTGTACAGATTATTCATCTCCAACTTATGGGGTTATGGGTCATCCGGACTCAATCAGGATAATGATTTAACTTTATCAACCGGCCAGATACAATCAATAGTTGCGATAGTGGGTGTAATTTTAGCATTCATTTCCATTAGGAAACAAAAAATTATTGCTACTATTGCTATTTTGTTAACTATTGTTGAACTGGGTATTCTATTTTTAATTCATCAGAAATCTTCTTTTATCTGGGAAAGGATACCTATTTTATGGTGGTTACAATTTCCCTGGAGGTTTTTAACAAATAGTATTTTCCTTTTATCTTTCCTGGGTGCGATGGCAGTTTTTTTCGTGGGTTTAACAAATAAGAAACTTGCCGTGTTTTTTTCAATTAGTATTTTGATTTCAATTATTATTCTTCATGGCCAATTTTTTAAACCTAAGGACTGGCAAAATATATCTGATGCTGAGAAATTCTCAGGGAAGCTTTGGGAGAAGCAATTGACAATTAGTATTTTTGACTATCTACCTATTTTCGCCAAACTTCCCCCCAACCGTAAAGCTCCCGAACTTCCGGAAATTTTAGACGGAGAAGCGTTCTTTTCAGAGTATAAAAAAGGAAGTAATTATCAAGTAGGTGAGGTGGTAGTGAGACAAATATCAACTATCAGGTTGCCTCTTTTTGATTTTCCCGGTATGAAAGTTAAGGCCGGGGAGGAAATATTACCTCATAGACATGATGATTGCAGAGGGCAGGAGTATTGTTTAGGGCTGATAACATTTAATCTTCCACCGGGACAATATAAAATTAAAGCTCATTTGGAAGATACGCCGGTCAGGTTTATAAGTAATATCATTAGTTTGACATCTTTAATAATTGTATTAGCTTTAGTGTTTCAAGGGAGGAAAAATGAAAAAAATTTTATCTAATAGAAAAAGCTTATTTGTGTTTTGGGTATTACTCCTGGGACTTATTACCTGGCCACTTTTGCTACCAGGATATTTTTCCCATCATGATGATCTGCAAGTTATGAGAATTGTTGAAATGAGAAAATGTCTTGAAGATGGGCAAATTCCCTGCCGTTGGGTACCGGATATGGGATATGGCAACGGCTATCCCTTATTTAATTACTATAGTATTCTTCCTTATTATATAGGGGCAAGCTTCAGTTTTTTAGCAGGGTATATTTTGGCTGCCAAATTACTATTTGCTATTCCTTTGATTTTGGGACTTGTTTCGATGTATCTTTTAGCAAAAGAACTTTTTTCTAAAACTGCTGCAATTTTAGCCGCTGTGTTGTATTCTTTTGCTCCGTATAAAGCTTTAGATATATATGTTAGGGGAGCAGTTGCTGAAAGCTTTGCTTTAGCCTTTATTCCGTTGACGTTTTATTTTGTTTTAAAGTTGATAAAGGAGGGAAGGACCAAATACTTAGCACTTTTTTCCATATCTTTATCGCTTTTTTTGTTAAGCCATAATATTATGACGATTTTGTTTATTCCGATTCTTTTAAGCTTTATTATGATTTTCCTGGCACAAAAAAAATGGAAAATGATACCCTTTGTAACCTTAGGTTTAAGTTTAGGGATAGGATTATCAGCATTCTTTATCCTGCCGGCATATTTTGAGAAAGATTTGGTACAGATAGATAATTTAATTAGACTGGATTTAAATTTCAGGGCCCATTTTGTGACTTTAAACCAACTCTTTATTGACCGGTTCTGGGGTTACGGTGCTTCGTCTATTGGTCCCAATGATACTATCTCCTTTCAAATAGGCTGGCCTCATTGGTGGATAGTTGTAGTTTCCTCAGTGTTGTCTTTGTTTAACTTAATATGGAAAAGAAAACTTTCTGGCTTGTTTGCTCTTTGGTTAATTATTATCTTTTTACTTTCCATCTTTATGACTCACATAAAATCAGCCTTTATTTGGGAAAAAATTGAAATTTTGAAGTTTACACAATTTCCCTGGAGATTTTTATCCGTGGCTATTTTTACGAGTAGTTTGCTTGGAGCGTATATAATTCAATCTTTTAAAGAAAACAAAAAATTGTTAATTATTTTTATCAGTTTAACTGTTATTTTAAATTGGAGTTATTTTAGACCGGAAAAATTTTACTTTGACTTAACTGATCAAGAGAAGTTGTCGGGTTATCTCTGGGAAGAGCAGCAAAGGGCTGCTATTTTGGACTATTTACCTCAGACTGCTGTTCAGCCGCACGAGGCTGCATCAGGCATTCCGCAAGTAATATCCGGCAAAGCCGTAATCGAAGGGTTTGAAAATAAGTCAAACAGATGGCAGTTCCAAATAAAAGTGAATGATCAAGCTACTGTGGAGGTACCTACCTTCGATTTTCCAGGTTGGGAAGTTAGAGTTAACAACCAAAAAATAGATCATTCAAACAAAAACTACCTGGGGAGAATTAGTATTAGCTTTGATAAAGCAGGGGATTATTCAGCAGTGGGAAGATTTAAAAATACATGGATTCGGACAATATCAAATATTATCTCAATAGTTTCTTTGATAGTGTTAATATGGATCTTTTATGGGAAACGTGAGAAGGTTTTTAAATAGGTACATTTGGGTTGGAATAATTGCATTATTTATCCCGGTAAGCTGGGCATTATTTGTTCCAGGTTTTTACGGAGCATCTGATGATATTCATATAGCCTGGCTTTATGAGTTTCATAAAACTGTCCTGATGGGGAAGTTCCCGCCCAGATTTGTTCCTGACTTAAGCTTTGGTTTTGGGTATCCTTTATTTAATTTTGTTTTTCCTCTACCATTTTATATAGCAGAAATTATTCACCTTTTGAGTTTAAGTTTGGTTGACAGTATTAAAGCCTTATTTTTTATTAGTATCCCGTTGTCTTTTGTTTTTATGTACTGTCTTTTAAGACAATTTAGCTCAGTGTCATTAAGTTTAGCAGGGGCAGTTTTATATATCTATACTCCGTATCGGGCGCTAGATTTATATATTCGTGGGGCAATAGGGGAGATAGTAAGCTTTATCTTCTTGCCGCTTATAATTTTATCAGTATATAAGCTGGAGGAATCAAAGTTAAGATGGGTAGGGATTGGGGCGCTCGCTCTGGCTTTTTTAATCTTGTCGCACAATATAACTGCCTATATGTTTTTACCTTTTGTTACACTTTTGTTATTAATAAGGTTTATTACTAGTCCTACCAAAGGACTATTTTTTAAAAAATCCATTCTAATGATTTTGCTGGGTTTATTTACCAGCATATATTTTTGGCTGCCGGCCGTTATTGAATCCAAACTAATGAGTTATGACACTGTTTTTAATTTTGCCGATCATTATCCAACTATTTTACAGCTTGTTACTCCTTACTGGGGATATGGGGCATCTGTCCCGGGCCCGGGGGATGGGATGTCGTTCTTTTTGGGTACAGTTAATATACTGGTTTTAGTTGTTGCATTTTTATTGACTGTTATTTTTTGGAAAAAATTTCAAGAAAAGGTAAAAACAATGCTAATTTGGATTTTTATTTGCTTGGGGGTGGCATTTTTTCTGATGAATTACCGGTCTTTAGTTATCTGGAATAGCATTCCTTTACTTCCTTATTTTCAATTTCCCTGGAGATTTTTAATATTGACTACCTTTGCTATTCCACTTTTGCTAATTGTGTTTGATAAATTGAGATTTAAACCCTTAATAGCTGCAGTGATAATTACACTGACTATAATTACCAGCGCAGCTTATTTTAGACCAGAAGATTTTCTAGGAAGAGGGGATGACTACTTTCTAAACCGTTATATACCCATACCCATTGCCAGTGAAGCATATTTAGGAACACAGGAAGAGTATTTAAGATTACCCAGAAATACCGAGAAAAGGCCTGATAAAAATTATCCCTTAGTTTCCGCTGAAGCTGATGTAATCAAAAAAATAAAAAGAATTAATGATTTAGATATTTTGATTACAGTTGAGTCCACTTCAGGCGCAGCTATCAATTATAGTAAATATTTTTTTCCCGGGTGGGTTGCTAAAATAAATGGTCAGCAGACTAACATTGTTGTAGGTAAGCCATTTGGACAGATTACCGTTAATATTCCCGCCGGAAATCATACTGTCGAAATAACATTCGAGGAGACAAACTTCAGAAAGTTTCTAAATGCTATCTCTTTGCTTAGTTTTTTAGTATCATTAGGGTTAATTAAAAGCTTGAGACTTCAATATTCAAATTCTTTAAAAAAGTAAAGTTATGCTTCAAAATAAAAATCTGAGTAGTATTTTTAAAAAAAATTGGTTTTTTTTGGCAGGGTTATTTGTTTATCTTAGTTTGATTTGGGTATATATAGTCCCGCCAATTATAGCTCAAAATGATATTCAAATTGTTAGGCTCGATGAAATTAATAGATGTATTAAAGATGGCCAAATTCCCTGCCGCTATGTACCGGATTTGAAAAATTTGTATGGTTATCCTCTTTTCAATTATTATGCTCCACTTCCCTATTACTTTGGCGAGTTAATTTTTCTTCTAACCAATAGTTTATTGTTTTCTGCAAAAATAATGCTCCTATTCTCTTTTATAGGATCTTATATCTTTATGTATCTTCTAATAAATCAATTCTTAAACGGATTGAAACGTACCTTACTTGCTTTGTCTTATAGCCTTATCCCTTACGTTATATTCAAATTAAATGTTAA
>CAZYBP010000011.1:1001-21300 GCA_964645555.1 uncultured Gammaproteobacteria bacterium | reverse complement strand
TTGCCAAAGCGGACAAGCTAAATATTTTCTTTAAGTCTTGATAGAGAAAAGTAACATCTTTGGACGAGCTTGCATCTTGTAGCTTGTAGTTTGGAAGATTTTTATTTTCCGTTTTGAACTCTTGCCCGTAGACTTGTCGATGTAGAAGCCTCAACCTTTTTTCCAAATAAGCGGAGTTTTCCTTTTTTTGAAAAAAAACGTCAGACTGTTTTTTACTTTGTTGGATAGGCATATTTTCCGTTACGCACAATTGAGCCTAGCATGTTGGATTTAGCCTGTCAAGCACCAATTGAACCTAAAACTATGAGATTTCATCTTATCATTGACATTTTTTCGAATCGCCAGTATAGTTAAAGAGTAACTTATGTATCCGGATTGGGTATGGCTGCTAAACTTGGCAGTTTTTGTTTGGCTTTCTGGGTTAACTTTTTTGATTTGGCAGCAGTACAAATTTTTAAAATCTCTTTTTCCAAAAAGCGGTGAGAGAGATATCAGGAAGAAGTTTGAGGAAACCGTAAAACAGGTTGTAATCTTTAGAGAGGATCTGGATAAGCTAACTAATAAGTTAGTAGAGGTTGAACAGCTTGGGTTAAACCATATTCAACGGGTAAAGCTTAGTCGTTATAATCCTTATGATGATACAGGTGGGAACCAAAGTTTTACGCTAGTTTTACTTGATAATAAAGGTAATGGAACTTTGGTAACTAGTTTGCATGCCAGATCCGGCACCAGAGTATTTGCTAAAGAGGTAATTGAAGGTAAGGTTGGGAAACATCAGTTTTCTAAAGAAGAGGAAGAAGTTATTAAAAAGGCGATGACATGAATAAAGTAACTGAAATCTTTACTAATTTAACAAATTTACAAAAAATTTTAGTTTTGATAATTTTGGCGACATTCTTTTATGCTGCCTCAACATCGGTCTCTTTTTCCCTATTCAGTAACTTAGCAGGCCAACCAGCTGGAAGCAATAATATTAAATCTTCGATACCAACTCCTGCCAATGCTTTAGTTGAAGACCCTTCCGAACCAAAAACAGAAAGCTGTCCTTTAAACGGCAGTATGCACACTAAGAAAGCTAAAGATGCTTGGGAACAAAGAAGACCTTTGGCGGTGATGATAGAGAATCATTCTGAAGCCAGGCCGCAATCTGGTCTATCAGCTGCAGACATTGTGTATGAAGCTGTAGCCGAAGGTGGAATAACCAGGTTCATGGCACTCTTTTACTGTAACTTATCAGATATACAAGTGGGCCCTGTCCGATCTGCCAGAACATATTTTCTAGATTGGTTAGGTGAGTATGATGCACTTTATGCACATGTAGGTGGTGCTAATACTCCAGGACCAGCAGATGCTTTAAGTCAGATTATTAAATATGAAGTCAAAGACTTAAATCAATTTAGTATCGGATTTCCTGTTTTTTGGAGAGATTATCAAAGGTTAGGGCATCCGGTTGCTACGGAGCATACGATGTATTCTACAACCCAAAAACTTTGGGCGATAGGAGAAAAAAGAGGCTGGACAGCTACTGATTCAGCCGGGCTGAAATGGGATCAGAACTATGCTTCTTGGAAATTCAAAGATGCTTCCGCTAATGCAGGACAGGTTTCCAAAATCTCAGTTAATTTCTGGGAAAGTCAGCCGGATTATCAGGTTGTTTGGACTTACGATTCAGCCACCAATACTTACAAGAGAAGTAATGGCGGGTCTGCACATATGGATTTGAATAATAATACGCAACTTGCGCCCAAGGTAGTGGTTATACAATTTGAAAGGGAGTCGAACGCAAATGACGGTTATCCGGGGAATGTCCACTTGCTTTATAAAACAACCGGTTCTGGCAAAGCTCTATTTTTCCAAAATGGTACTGCAACAGAAGGTCAGTGGACTAAAGTTTCAAGAACATCGCGAAGTAAATATTCAGACTTAAACGGTCGTGAAGTCGAATTTAGTCCAGGGCAAATTTGGATCCAAACTGTCCCGGAGGGATCCAAAGTTAGCTACTAAATGAAATGTCTGCCTGAAAGGAGGTGGCAGTGTTAGAAGAACTTTTTGTCTCGAGAGTCCGGGTAAAAATACTACAGCTTTTTTTATCATCCCCCCAGGATACTCTTTTTCATGTCCGTGAAATAGTTAGAAGAGTTTCAGAGGAGATTAATGCGGTTAGACGGGAGTTAGGCAGAATGGAAAAATATGGTTTAGCAGTATCTGAATGGAGAGCAAACAGGAGACTCTACCGTTTTAGGAAAGATTATATTTTTTACAAAGAATTACTTTCCTTAGTGGCGAAAACCTCCGGCCTGGGAGGAAATTTGGTTAAAAATAAAGCTAAGCTGGGTAAAATAAAATTTGCCTTTGTTTCAACGAGATTTTTGAAAGGATTACCGTCAAATGCAGAAGACGTAGATATTTTAGTGGTTGGCAATATTGTATTGCCTGAGTTACAAGCAATCGTTGCTGATGAGCAGGCCAAAAGAGAGCAGGAAATCAACTATTCATTTATGGATGAGGCAGAATTTAAATTTAGAGTGAAAAGAAGAGACCCGTTTATTTTAAGAGTTTTAACTCAACCTAAAGTAATGCTTTCGGGAGATGAGGATGAACTATTAGAAGGGGTAAGTATATAGTATATGAGGTCTGCATATACTATATGGATTATTGTTAGTTTGGTCATCTTTTCTTTAATTGTTGACCTGCCAAAGCCTGTTTCGGTTAAAGTATTAGGTAAACGCATCCAAATAAATTTTCCCCTTAAGCTGGGGCTTGATTTACAAGGAGGTTCACAGCTTATTCTGCAAGCAGATACTTCAAAAATTGATCCGCAAAGCCGGGATAGCGCTTTGGAATCTGCCAAAGATGTAATTGAAAAAAGAGTTAATCTATATGGTGTTTCTGAGGCTGTGGTACAAACTTCCAAAATAGGCGAACAAAGAAGGATTTTAGTGGATTTACCGGGATTAAAAGATTCAACGACAGCAGCTAATTTAGTTGGCAAAACTGCTGAGCTGGATTTTAGGGAGATGGTGAGTTCTCCTTCAGCTGAAGCGACAGAATCAGCTCAGGCTTTATTGGCTGTGTTTAAGCCTACTGGATTAACAGGGGCTGATTTAAAAAGGGCTCAGGTCACATATGGCCAGGCCAGGCAAGCTGCCTCAGAGCCTCAGGTTTCCTTAGAGTTTACACCGGAGGGAGCAAGAAAATTTGCCGAAATCACTAAAAGAAATGTCGGTAAACCCTTAGGGATGTTTTTGGATGGGCAACCTATAAGTTGGCCACCTCCCACAGTCTCACAGGAGATTTTAGGTGGTAATGCGGTAATTACTGGGCAATTTAGTCTGGAAGAGGCCAAAAATTTAGCTATTCAACTAAATGCTGGAGCGCTGCCAGTTCCTATCAGAATATTAGAACAAAGATCTATCGGGCCGACATTGGGACAAGAATCGGTCAATAAAAGTATAATAGCCGGATTGATAGGGCTTACGATAGTGGTTATCTATATGGCTATTTATTATGGTGTCTTAGGATTAATAGCTGACGGCGCTTTAATAATTTATACAATTTTAGTTTTAGCTATATTTAAAACAGGGCTATTTATTTTACCGCCGATAACTTTGACGCTGGCTGGAATTGCCGGATTTATTTTGTCAATAGGTATGGCGGTCGATGCAAATATTTTGATTTTTGAAAGGATGAAGGAAGAAATCCGTTGGGGTAAGAGTAAATCTTTAAGCTTAGAACTAGGGTTTAAAAGGGCCTGGTCTTCTATCTGGGCATCTAATATTGCTTCACTGATGACAGCAGCAATTTTATACAGCATGGGGCAATCGGTTGTTAAAGGTTTTGCTGTAACTTTAACTATTGGAGTTTTGGTTTCTATGTTTACGGCTATTGTGGTTACTCGAACGTTTTTGAAACTTATTATTCGATGAACCTTAGATAATGCAATTTACAACTAAAAAACCTCATTACGAATATTTAAGAAAAAAATGGACCGCTCGTGAGAGGGTAACTAAGGAGAACTTTTGGACTAGACATGGCGACTCTTTACGACAACTGGCACTTGGTTCATTGGGAGGATTATTGTTGCTTTCACCGCCGTCCTCCCATCCTGTCCAATCTAACCTAATTGTTAGCAAGGAAGGATTACTTGAACATTTCGATAAGAATGTATTGCTGGCAGAAGTACTCTCTCAAAAAATACCTAAAGAGATTAGACCCTTGGATTCAAATGAAGAAAAAGATATTACAGAGCTATTAAGCAAATATTTTGGTATGGAAGTTTCAGCGGAGCTTGATGGCATTAGACTTAATAGAAATTATGGTTTAATTGGTGGCGAACAACATTTATATAGGTATCCGGGAGACAATGTATATGCCCATGCTCAAAATAGTGTAGATCATGCCAAATATGGCTCTGCCGGAATCGCACCTGGATTGGGCGCATGGGGTTATTTTTCTCCTTCCATTCAAGAGTTTACAGAGATTGATCGTATAAGAGAAAAATATTATCTTGCGATTCAGACTTTTTTGGTACCTGGCTATGCTGAAAATGTAGCCAAATTTAGGGACTTTTTCAAATTTAGGAAAATGTTAGTTGTAAATCCCAAAACAGGACAGGCGGTAGTAGCAGTAATCGGTGATGCCGGACCATCCGAGTGGACTGGGAAACATTTGGGAGGGTCACCTGAGGTAATGGATGTATTAGGCTTGGCAGGAGGACCGCGAAAGGGACCGGTGCTATATTTTTTTATAGATGATCCTAATGATATTGTTCCGTTGGGTCCTTTGAAAGTGACAACAGAAGTATAATATTTAAGGTATGAAATATTTTTTTAGTCATTTAATTGAAATAGAATCAATAAACAAAAGTTTAGATGAAATGGATTTATCGGACGAAGAAAGATTACGCCTTGCTGAGCTAATTGATTCCAGTTTACACCATACCATTTTAGATGTAATTTTGTCCGAGCTAAATGATCAAGATAAACGGGTATTCATGCAACATATAACCAGTAATGATCATGATAAAATTTGGCAATTCTTAAATAAAAAAGTCGATGATGTAGAGGTAAAAGTCAAAAAGGTGGTAGAGGAGTTAAAGAATCAGTTGCATAATGACTTAAAGGAGGCAAAAAGGCTTAAATGAACTTGATGCGGTTTAAAGTTTGGTATTTTGTGTTCTCTTTATTAATAATATTGCCAGGGTTATATTACTTACTAATGTTCGGATTGAAACTGGGGATAGATTTTACAGGAGGAGCTTTACTGGAATATAGATTTGAAAAGAGTATTAGTATAAACGAACTGCATCAAGCGATTGCCCAAGATGGTGTAGAAATCGGACAGATTTCTGTATCAGGAAACAATGTTTATATTATTAGAACTAAACCGCTAGAGCAAAACAAGATAAATAAATTAAAGTCTGATTTAACTACTAAATTTGGTAAGGTAGAGGAACGCAGAGTTGAAAACGTAGGACCGGTGATTGGTAGAGAGTTAAGCCAGAAAGCTTTGATTGCTTTGTTGCTTGCCTCTTTAGCTATTGTTGTATACATAGCCTTTTCTTTTAGAAGGATTCCTAAACCTGCTTCCTCATGGAGATTTGGTATAGCAGCAGTAGTGGCGTTAATTCACGATGTTTTAGTAGTAGTTGGTATATTTGCTATTTTAGGGAGATTTTTAAATGTGGAAGTAGATACATTGTTTATTACAGCTTTATTAACTATTATCGGTTTTTCTGTCCATGACACTATAGTTGTATTTGATAGAATCAGGGAAAATTTGTTAAAGAATATGGGTAAAAGATTTATCGATGTTGCTAATTGATCAGTGGTGCAAACTTTAGGCAGGTCACTCAATACTTCTTTAACTGTGGTTTTTGTTTTGATAGCATTGCTGTTGTTTGGTGGTGAAACAATCAGATGGTTTGTGGTAGCTCTTTTAGTAGGAATTATCTCTGGAACTTATTCTTCGATCTTTAACGCCACAGCGCTTTTAGTTTGGTGGGAAGAAAAGCTTGGGCACTAGTTGACGCTTTTGATTCTACTTAGTAGATATTCGCGGTTATTTTTTGATGAGTCCTGTAAGACTTCCTCGAAAAGCTTTTGTAAGATTTGTCCTATTTTAGGCCCAGGTTCTATATTTAATGTCTCCATGACGTCGTTACCGTTAACTTTTAAATCGGAAATAGAAAAAGGTTTTTGTAGCACTTGATTAATTCTTTCTCTAAATTTTTCCATTCTCCAGGAGACAGCTCTTTGGGTACCGCCCCCTAATCTATCGCCAATTCTTACAGTCATTATATCTTCAATGTTTTCTAAGCCAACGTTTTTAATAAATCTTCTAATGGCAGAATCAGTCTGATTTTCATCTACAGTAAATAAGTGCCATCGGACTAGCTTGTACAATTTATCTGTTTGTTTTTTAGACAGATTAAACCGTTTGGCAATTTTTAAGACTATATTTCCGCCTACAACATCGTGGTTATAAAAAGTTACGTTAGAATCTTGTTGTACGTCGACAGTATCTGGTTTACCAACATCATGTAGTAGTGCAGCAAGTCTTACCAAAGGATCGAAAGAAGGGGTAGATTTGAGAGTAAGTAAAGAATGTTCACCTATATCGTAAACTCTGTCATGTTTTGGTCCTTCCTGTTTAATGCCAAAGCATTTTTCTAGCTCTGGTAAGATAAGTTGCAGTATTCCAGTCTCTCGCAATCTGAGTATCCCTTTATATGGGTTAGAAGAGGCTAGTATTTTGAAAAGTTCATCTATGATTCTTTCGGGAGCAATTTCGGAAATTAATTTAGCATTATTTTGTATAGCCTTGAAAGTTTTTTCCTCAATTTCAAACTCTAATTGACTGGTAAATCTAACAGCACGCATCAATCTTAAAGCATCTTCTTGAAAACGAATATCAGGGTTGCCAACGGTTTTTACAAGTTTATTTTTAATATCCTCTTGTCCGTGAAAGGGATCAACAAGAGAACTATTCGGATCAAGTGCTATCGCATTGATTGTGAAATCACGTCTAGCTAAATCTTCCTCAACTTTATTTGTCCAGCCTACTTCAATGGGGCGGCGATGGTCTTTATAAATTCCTTCTTTGCGCATGGTGGTGATTTCATAAACTCCTTGTTTGGCTGGAATGCCAACAGTTCCAAACTTATTATCATAAAAACCTTCAGGAAATAGTTTCAGAATTTCTTCAGGTTTTGCATCTGTGGTAAAGTCCCAATCAGAGACATCATTACCCATTAGTAGGTCACGAACAGCTCCTCCCACAATGTAAATTTGGAAGTTATTTTTTTTAAATTTAGCCAGAATATTTTTGATATCAGTAGGTAATTCGTATTGCATATGGTGTCATTGTACACTCTGGATTGTGATGATACAATTCGCCTATGCCTAAATGGAAGATTTTGCCTAAAAAAAGTGATGATTTGGCTACGCAACTTTTAATTCATCGTGGTATAGAAACTAGAAGACAAAAGGAACAATTTTTTAACCCCAAGATAGCCGATTTTAGTAAAGAATTAAGAATTCTGGGAATAGATAAATCTATTAAGCGAATTTTTGAGGCAATAGAAAAAAATGAGCTTATTGTAGTCTTTGGAGACTATGATGTTGATGGGATTTGTGCGTCAGCCATACTTTATAAAGCCTTAACTTCTTTAGGGGCTAAAGTTCTGCCGTATATCCCTCATCGAGAAAAAGAAGGTTATGGTCTATCGAAACTTGGGCTTGAGTTTGCCAAGGATTCTGGTGCAACTTTGGTAATTACTGTAGACAATGGAATAGTAGCTTTTGAGCAAGCAAAATTTGCAAAAGAATTGGAGCTAGATTTAATTATTACTGATCACCATCTTGCTCAAAAGGATTTGCCAGATGTCTTTGCCATTGTGCATTCCACAAAGATGTGTGGGGCAGCAGTAGCATGGTGTTTAATCAAAGACGTGGTCTCTAAGAAACTATCTCAAGAATTATTACAGTTTGTGGCAATTGCGACTGTCTGTGATATGTTACCTTTAATTGAACTAGGCCGGGCTTTCGTTTTTGAAGGACTAAAGGTTTTAAATAGAACTGATAATATCGGGTTGCTTGCATTAATTAATGAATCCGGTATTAACCCTGGGCAAATTGGATCATATGAGATAGGTCATATTTTGGGTCCAAGGTTAAATGCCATCGGCAGATTAGACCATGCTATAGATGCTCTTAGGTTACTATGTACTAAGGATCCAATTAAAGCAAAAAAGCTAGCAAAACTTTTATGTGAAGCAAATACTACTCGTCAACAAATGACACTGTTGGCAATAGACCAAGCAAAATCTCTAGTAATAAAGGAAAATAAAATTCATATTCTATATAGCAAAGAATGGTCTTCAGGAATAATCGGGTTGATTGCTGGGAGGGTAACCGAAGAATATTTTTGTCCTACAATTGCAATTTCTGTAGGCGAGGAAATTTCAAAAGGTTCTGCTCGGTCAATTGATGGAATAAATATTGTAGAAGTAATTAGACAGTGTTCAGATATATTAATTGATGTAGGAGGTCATCCAGGTGCTGCGGGATTTTCAATAAAAACAGAATATATTGAAATATTCAAAAACAGGCTTAATAGATATATCAAAGATTTGCCCGCTCAATCAGAAAAAGCTTTGGAGATAGAAGCACAAGTTTATTCTAAACAGTTAACCAAAAAATTAATAAACGAGTTACAAAAATTCGAACCATATGGTTTTGGGAATCCGAGACCTCTTTTGGTAATCAAAGATATTAAAGTTTCCGAAATTAGAACAGTAGGGAATGGTAAGCATTTAAAGTTTAAGGCAGATAATGTGGATGCTATTGCTTTTGGTATGGGGGAGTGGGTTAATCTATTACAAAATGATCAATTTGTTGACCTGGCTTTTATTTTGGAACTAAATACTTACAACAGTTTTGAAAAAATTCAGCTTAAAGTGAAAGATATAGCTTTCAATAATTAAGATAGGTGTTTCAAAAACTCATCGATGGTTGGTAAATTTGGGTCTATTTCCCAAAGGCTTTGAATATGGTTTCCAACTAATAGTAAATCCTTTAAAGCTGTTGAAAATTTTGGATTACACTCCATTAATCTATATATGCTTCTGACTGTTGCAGTGAAGCCCTCGGATAATAAATCATCTAAAGATGGTTCTAAACTGCCATTTTCTCCGGATCTTAAATAGTGAGGACCGGGACATCTGGTAGTAATTAAATCTAAACGCTTGGCTTGGCCCAAAAGCTCAGGGTTTAAAACTTGAACTTTTGCTCTAATTCTTTCTCTAATTTTTTGAAATCTTTTTTCTGAGGAAGACATACAATTTAATACAACTGTAGGTTGAGGATCTTGCTCGTTAAAGAAAAGGTTGCTTTGGCAATCTTGCCAGCCAAAAACATGATGAGTTGCATATAAATCAGTTCTTTCGACAGAATTACCGTTACCATGTTTAGTGGCTGATTCTACATTTTGGATTCTTATTTGTTCTAGTTGGGCGTCTCCATTTTCAAACATCGCTTCCCAGAGGTAAGCAAGCATATACGTGGCCTCATCTGTCCAGGATTGATCAAAATCCATCCTCCAGGAAACATTAGGATGATAAATAGTAAGGAATTTCTCCATGATAGTTCGGCCACCATTTACAACAGCCATACCTCTTTCACGATTTATCTCGTTGCAGAATAATCCTAAATGAAGAGGAACAAAAGTTCTTATAGTAGGACTAACTTCTTGTTGTTCTTTGATAAGTTGGGTAACCAAAATAGCAGGGATAAAGCCTGCTAAAAACCTTGCTGGTAAACCTTTTTCCGAGATACTAAAAGCAGTATTAACGGTTACTGTATCTTCAGAAGCTATGAAAGTATTATTACCTCGACCTATTAAAGGTTTTAGGCTAGTTTCAAATAATGGTTGTAGTTGTTCTTGTTTTAACATAAATTTTTACCATTAAAAAACCTCCCAGTTGGGAGGTCTTACTGTGTTTTTCCTTAATTTAAAAAGGATTACGCCAGGCCCCCTCCCTTGGAGAAGTTGTTATAGTAATAATATTTGTTTATAAGTTTGCCCATATTTATAAATTATATCAGCACTTTATTTCTCGTCAAGTTGTACAGCTGTAAGCTGCAGCAATAACTTCAGCAAAAAGGGGTATGCGTCCGGTTCTTTCCCTCTTAGCCCTAAAGTTTGCTTGCTGCATATCATATTGAATTGCTCCTAATGCAGTTAATATCTCTGCTGCATCTTGATGTCCACCATGAGGTTTTAAGTCAGCAATTAACTGTTGAATAGTTAGGTGTGTATTATCTTGTTTATCACGTTTTGTTAAAGTTCCTAGTGTTGGTTCAGCCCAATTCGGGTGAGCTAAAAGAAAATATGGAGCCTTTGAGAATTGACCTGCGATCACTGTAGCAATTTCTTTGTCTCTTGCCGGAACCCATGCTCCACCATTTGCAATTTCTATCATATGTGCAAGATATCTTAGTTCAGATGCAGGCATATAATTTATTCTGGTTTGTCCATTTGGTGGAAAAAGTGGATCCTCTACGCTATAGCCCCATGCAGATGGATGGGCTAGTAAATATAATATCGATCTTCTTTTGCGTGTATCAGCAAGGAGACCGTCACCATAAATACTAGCTGCTTTATCCAACTCAGTTACTATACCTGGATGGTATTGTTCTATATAGTCAATAGGTTGTTTGAAATGTGCTTCTATTTCTGGAGTTATTGGGTTGCCAGTGTCTAGAGTTACTTGAACTGGTTCGAGTGATGTTGGTAAGTAACTTTGTTTATAAGCTTGAACCAACCTTTGAATACCGACTGCATTTGCTAATTGTGGGTCTAAATTCTTGTTATTTGCATATGCATTAGCATGGCAAGGTGACAGAATGCGGAGTGTATCTAAATTTATGCCTTGACGCCTTAAATTATCAGATAAATGAAGTGCAGTTGCGGCATAGGCTAAACTCCTTATAGGAAGATCATCTACAGTTGTATCAGGCGCAACAATGACAATACTTACTTCAACTGGTTGTTGAGTATCTCGCCAACGTGTAAGTAGTTCTGGCGTAGCTACATCATGAGTAGCAATTAATCCTCGCGGTAACATACCATTGTTTGGTTGGAAATTCCAACCAAGTGTTTGTAAATTTGCATAACGAGCATCTGTCCAGTTGTACTTTATGTCACCACGGTGCCCAATGGCAGATAACATGTCTGATTTTTCTACTTGTCCAAAATACATTTTTCTCCTTTTATTACATTAAAAAACCTCCCAGTTGGGAGGCTTGGAACTTAAAAACCTTTCTGGTTTAAGTTACTTTAAGCCTCCCTCCTTTCGGAAGATAAAGCTAAAGTATTTAAACAAAAAAGAATTTCTTAACATGATAACAAAAAATATTATCAACTTTTAAACCTATTGTCAAATATTAGCTTTGTTTTTCCAAAGCAGATAATATTTATATCCGTCAATTATTGCATCTTCTCCAGCAATCTGTTGGTTTGTTCCTGTGGCAACCGATGTCCAACGGTCACCATTTGCACCAAACTCTACATATACAATAACCTCTGCATCAGTCCCTGCAAGTTGTGTATCAGGGATTCTATAATGTAATAATTTAATTTTATTGACTGTTGGATATTTTTTACTTAAAGCTTTCTTAAGAGCTTTATCAAAAGCGTTGATCGGTCCATTTCCTTCTGCCGACTCTCGGTAGAATACTTTGTTAATTTTGACCTTAATGTTTGCAGTTGGACTGAATCCTCGGATCACCTTTGTATTGCTACCTTTACATACCTCGAAAGGATTTGATTGTTTGGTTAATAAAGAATGTAAAAGCAGATACTGCTGAGCATCACCTAACACTTTCATACCCTTCATTCTTTTTACTAGTTTTTTACAGATGGGGTTATTACGGTTTAAAGATAAGCCAAATTTTTCAGCTATTGCAAGAATATTAGCTCCTCCTCCTTGATCAGAATGTTCAAAATTAGTTTCTGCCCCAACTAGTGCAGGATTGAGATGTTCATATGCAGTGGGATTTCTGCGCATTGCGGAAATATGAACTCCTCCCTTGTGAGTGAAGGCATTTTCTCCTACATAAGGAGTATGGACAGGGACTCTAAAGCCGTTTTCTAATTCAACAAAGCTTGATAATTCCCTGATTTTGGTAAGGTCAATAATGCTATCGATACCGTATTTATATTTGGCAGTAGGGAGAAACTGGCAAAAGTCTACATTGCCTGTTCTTTCACCTGCTCCATTAATAGTACCTTGGACTTGAGTTACACCTGCTTTAATGGCTGCTAGGGTATTAACAAGAGCCAGTCCACTGTCGTTGTGAGCATGGATGCCTAATGGTGTATTTTTAAATCTTTTTTTAACTGTTAAGGTTGTTTTATATACAAATTCTGGGGTAGATCCGCCGTTTGTATCACAGAGTATAAGTATTTCAGCTCCCCCCGCTACTGCTGCTTCCAAAGTTTTAAGTGCATATTTGTAATTATCTTTAAAACCGTCGAAAAAGTGTTCGGCATCGTAAAAAACTCGTTTGCCTTTACTTGTTAAAAAAGCTACTGTTTTTTGAATGGTCTCAAGGTTTTTTTCGGCAGTTGTTTTTAATGCTTCAGTTACGTGTAGCATCCAACTTTTTCCAAAGATAGTTAAAATCTTTGTTTCGCTATTAAGTAGTGCTGCCAATCCTGGGTCGTTTTCCGGATTAATACCAATTCTGCCCGTCATACCGAAGGCAACTAGCTGACTATTTTTCAGTTTCAGTCCTTTTGCTTGAACGAAAAAATCTCTATCTGTGGGGTTGGCTTCAGGCCAACCGCCTTCAATAAAAGGAAATCCTAGCTCATCCAGTTTGCGGGTAATTCGTAATTTATTTTCTGCTGTTAAATTAATACCCGGCGTTTGAGCACCGTCTCGTAAGGTGACATCGTAAGGGATGATTATATTTAATGTTTTATCTTTGTTTGTTAATTTAGTCATAAAAAAACCTCCCCTTAGGGAGGCTCCTGAAATGTTAGATTTGATCTAAATCTAACAAGTCCTCCCATCAGTGAGATTAATAATAATTGCAATATTTTCGGATATAAAGCTATTTAACATAGGTCTGACGAAAAGATCATACTACAATAAAAATAAACTAGCAAGCCGGTTAATTTAAATTACTTAAGTATTCCTTTAAGATATTGTAGTAATCTTCAGCACTTTTTATATCTACCCACTCTTTGTCAGAATGGTGTCCTTCACCTATGGGTCCAAAAGTTATACCGTCACAACCTACCAAATTATAGTGACGAATATCTGATGCACCGTGTTTATAAACTAACTCTGTATCTTTTCCTGTAGTTTTCATTACAGCATCTACTAATTGTTTAATGTACTGATTGTTTTCATCAGTTGAATGTTCAGGTTCTTTTACTATTACTTCAATTTCTATCTCTTCTCCGACTATTTTTTTAATGTTTTCTATAACTTTTTCTTTATCCTCTGGAATAAATCTTATGTCTAAAGAAACACTACATTCATCTGGCACTTTATTGTAAGTTTTATTAGAAGTGTTAATCATTGCTAAATTTGCGGTGGTACACCATTCTTCCTTTTGGGGTATTGGATAAATTTGTTCTAATTTAGAAAGTATTTTTTGCATTTTCCAAATAGCATTTTCTCCTAGCCAAGGGTAAGCACCATGAGCTGATTTACCTTTTGTTGTTATCTTTAACCAGATAATTCCTTTTGATCTATGGTTAATTTTTAAATCAGTGTTTTCTCCAGCAATAATAAAGTCGGCTCTGATTCCTTGTTCAACTTGGTATTTAGTACCATTAAATCCACCTACTTCCTCATCAGTTACTAGTTGGAGTCCTAAGGGATAGCTAACTTTATTTGCCAATTCCTTAAAAAGTAATACCATTGCAGCTGCTGCTGTCTTCATGTCATAAGCGCCTCTGCCATAAAGTTTGTTATTTTCTTTTGATGGTTTAAATTGATTACCTTTACCTTCAACAATATCTAAATGGCCATTGAGAATTAATTTAAACTTTTCCGGTAGAGTAGCAGTATTGTAAAAGAGAAGGCTTTTTATGTTGTTTTTTTCAAACTCCTTAAAATTAAATCCTAATAATTCTTTTTTGCAAATATCCAAAGTTTCTTCAAGAGCTTTTGGATTATGTGAAACCGAAGATATGGAAATCAATTTCTCGGCTAGTTTAAGGACTTGATTCATAACTTATTCTAATGTGACTTTTTCACTTGTATATTTTTCAATTTTACTTTCATCAACTTCAAACCCTAAACCGACAGTTTCAGGTACTTTAACATAACCTTCTTTATCAACTACGAAGCTATTTCTTACTAAATCATCTTCATAGAAAAAGTTAACAGGAGACATATCGGCAGGATAAATATAGTTTGGCAAGCTGGCAACAGCAATATTGAATGCTCTACCAATTCCTGTTTCTAGCATTCCACCACACCATACGCCAACATTATTTTTCTGGCAAAAGTCATGGATTTTTTTACTCTCCAAAAGACCACCCACTCTGCCAGGTTTGATATTTATTATTTTGCATGCTCCCAAAAAGATAGCTCGTCTGGCATCTTCAATAGAATGGATGCTTTCATCCAAACAAACAGGAGTTTTAATTTGTTTCTGTAAGATAGAATGGTCCACGATGTCATCATCAGCTAGTGGTTGTTCCATCATCGTGAGATTAAATTCATCAAGTTGTTTTAAGGTATCAATATCTTCCAGAGTATAAGAAGAATTAGCATCTACCATTAGATCAATATCGCCAAATTTTGCCCTGATGGTTTTAACCAGTTCAACGTCCCAGCCTGGTTTAATTTTAATTTTTGTTCTTCTAAAGCCTTGATCTAATCGTAAAGATACTTCCTCTAAAGTTGCCTCAATGGAATCTTTAATACCAATACTTTCACCAACAGCTATTTTATCTTGTACCCCCCCTAAAGTTTCCTTTAATGACTTATTTTCTTTTGTTGCAGTTATCATCCAAATAGCAGTCTCTAAGCCTGTTTTAGAGAAATTGTTTCCTTTAATCTGTTCTAATAAATTCATTAATTCTTCTACATCTTTAAATTCTTTATTTAAGACAAGAGGAGCAACATAGTTTTTCAAAACTAACATACAAATATCTGTAGTTTCCGGTTTGTAATAAGGAAAAGGTAGGGCAGCTGATTCACCCCAGCCAACTATTCCGTCTTCGTTTTCAGCTTTGACAATAACTGTAGGTTTACTGGTAACAGTACCAAAGCTTGTGGTAAATGAGGTGATCATTGGTATTTCAACCTTTAAAATAGTCAGTTTTTTAATTTTCATACATAATCCTTTGAAAGTGCTGGTTGTACAAGCTCAGAAAGAAAATTTTGCAAAACTCTCTTCCCATTTGATTCTACATCTATTTGATTTATACCTGCAAGAAAACTAACAAGCTTCTCATTAACTATAAAACCTTCAATATTCATATAAATAAAAAATTATAAAATTATTTGTCTTGATTGGACTAATTCTTTTAAGGCGTTTCTGAAACTGCCTTTATAATTTTCTACAAATTTAATTGCTCTATCAGCTCCATTTTGTTTCGTCTTTAAAACCCATCTTGGATATTCTAGCATCCATTGTTCATTTTTTGATAAACCTTCTGCAGCCAAATTAAGTACTTTTTTTGTAAAATCCATAACCTTTACCTTACCCACATTTCCTTGTAAACCATTCTTTATTGCAGCTTCCCTTAAGATTTCCAGAGTTTTCCAAGGATAGCTATCAATAAATTCGGTTACCTTGTTTAAATTATTAATTAAGCCAGCTTGTAAAGCAGCAGGAGATACAATCACTGATTGGGCGGTTTGATTGCCTGCGGTTTGGATTTCTTGGTCAGGAAAATTTGCTCCTGGATCTCTACCTTCTATGTAAAAATATTCTGAAAAATTACTCAGTATTTTTTCAACATCATTAGTACCTTTTTTACAAGCATCCAAAAACTCTTTTATAGGGAAATTATCATGATCTTTTAGTTTAAATCTAATTCTGGCACCGGCAAATTGGGTAAACTGAAGAACTTCCAGATCGGAAATATTCGGTGTAATTATCTCAATGTTAGGATTTACCTTTTGAATTTCTTTAAACCAGTAAGCCGGCCAAGATTCTTTTGACAGATAATCCAAAACAGACAATTTTCCTTGAGGAATAAGTATCTGGTCTCTAATGCTTTTATATCCACTATGGTTATTACCTCTAGCAAACACAAAATGTATTTGGGTACCTTTACCAAACATCCAGTTAAAATAATCAGCTAAATTTCTAAATCTTTTCGGGGGGAATTTTGATGTTATCCAATCACCTTTTGATTTTGAATTTCCCATCATCCTATCCCACATGGTAAGTCTGACTTCTTTGTATTTTGATTTTTTACCTTCTTCAAAAGGACTATTGCCAAAAAGAGCAATTAACGCGGCACCACAGCCTATGATTGCTGAAACTGCATCTGCTGCTTGATAAATATCTACCCCAGTTGTTGGGCTGTTTTGGGCTTTGGCATCAATCCCAGCGCTATGATCCCAGCCTCTGTAAGTAATATATTGATAAATACCTTTGGGGGCAACAAACTTTTTGTAAGTTTTAGAGTCCCTTTTACCAAGAGGATGTATAGATAGGTTAATGATAGTTGCTCCTTCTTTTTGTAAAGCCTCCTGAGTTGTTTTTAGATCAATCTGCATTTTTTGATACAAGTTCGAAAGGGAAGTTTGGTAGGGAAGCGCTGTTTCTAAAAGATTAAAACCATTGTCCAATCCTTGCTCTCCCAAATCATCTGAGATAACGCCGAGAATAGTCCTCGGTTGAATATCACTAAAATGGTAATGATTTTTAACACCTCTTTTTGCAGCCGCTTGTTTAAGTTTTTTAAAAAATTGTTGTGAAGCTGATTGAGATTGAGCTGTGTTAATATTTGCTATTGCTTTTTCGATTTCTGCGCCAAATGTTTTAATATTTTTCATACTTTTATCCTATTATAGAGCAGATCCATTTTTAGATTGATGACCATTTCTATAAACAGAATCTAAATAGGTTTCACTACTGGTTACTAAGGGTGTCAAATCAGAAACATGTGTATGTCCGTTGCTGCTTTGATGTTGGGAAAATACATTGAGTATCAATGCAGCATACTCATCAGTTGCAACAGCCAAAGTTCTAGTATCAACTGATCCAAGCCTTCTGGTATGAACAATATCTTCTAAAATTATAGTTAGGTCCGTTTTAGCAGCCTCCATTCTGTTTACGTCTATCCTTAAATTTCGACCAAGATCACCTTGTGCTTTAACAAAAGCTCGTCCTATGCTCTTACCTGCGAGTTGTGCCAAATCATCTATTGATTTGCCAGTAAGGTGTTGAAGTGTTGTTAGTCTGGCTTCATATAGTGATTTCGTGCGGTTTACAATAGCCTCTTTTATTGCATCTAAGCTACCACCTTCAACCTCCATATCATCGACTTGCCTTAATAAGACATCAAAAGCTTTGCTGTCTTCATTTATCCAAGCTGCCGTCAAGTTTGGATCTACGATTGGAGCTGGCATCGAAAGAGAAGCTAATGCTTCAGCTCGAGCAGTAAGCCTGGTTATTTGTTTTTGTCTTAGCGCATCTAATCTATTATTTGAATTTGGCTTGCCGCTTAGTCCTGTTATTGCGGATTGAAATTCTTTCGACAACTGGGCATCCTCTTCTGCCCACTGGTTTTGTAAAGCTAATAGTTGTTGGGTACCGTCTTCAGGAGTGGATTCACTGCACACAGGAATTGTACCTTGTAATAGCTTTTTAGTAACAGCCATAGTTCCGGTGAGCCTTCTTTGTCTTTGTAATGCCTCAGATAAAGGTCTATTGTAATCTTCTAATTTGGGAGTTTCACCTTTTGTAATATCACTGTCGACTCCCTCTAGACGGTAATAGACTGCCGTATTTGAGCCAGCCGTAACCCCTTGTTCGAGTCTATACTGGGTGCTGGCTACATAAGCAGTATGACCATCAGTTACAACTTCGGCAATTTTGTCAGCATGTCCGCTGCCAACTGCCAAGCTGGATTTTTCCGTCAGTTTCCGGATATTATTCTGGTAAACCGCAAGTTGTCTTATCAGGTCTTGGATTTGTTCTATTGGTTCAGATGGCTGTTGGTTTTTCAGACCGTCAACAAAAGCTTGCCATAAAGCTATCTTTGCTGGATCACCAGCTGCTTCCCTGAAAGCTTCTGAACCAAGAAAAGCTGAGAAGGCCTTTTTTGTCTCTGGAGTAGTGTTGGCTCCCATTGCTTTTCCTAAACAAGCACGGAAATCTTTCTTTCCTTCACTTGACTGATACTCTGATATTGCTTGTTGGGATATAGTTTGCGCAATAGTTGCCCAGTCGTATTTTGCTTCTGTTGCTCTCGTTTCCAACCAGCGTATATACTGACTAAGATTTGCTTCCTCGGCAATAATTTTCCGGCCAACTCCAAATGCTAGTTCTGCATCTCCTTGTCCCCAAATTATTCCGCGAGGGACAAAGGGTAGGCGCTGCATTACGTTAGTAGGGGGCATAACTTCATACCAAGGTCTACCTAAATATGGGTCTCCAAAGAAACCTCTGTGCAGAGCGTTGTATAAAACGTGTGTAGGCAAGTTACTAAACTGTGGAGGTAAAGGACTTGCATGTTTTCTATCAATTGATAAGTGATGTTCTGCGAATTTGGCAGTTTTCTGTTCTGCTGCTATTCCATCTGCTGAAGCTTGGATAAGTGTGATGCCGTACAAAGTCTGCATCACAGTATTGTAGTCATATTGACTTGGGGGTAGATCATTTTGAAAAAGTACCGAGCCAGCAAGTTTTGGATGGAATCGATCAATATAGGCTTTTAATAGTCGTTGAGTAGTATCCCTACTTGAAAGAACTTTTTCTTTATCCATTCCAGAAATTTCGATTGCAGCATTGGCTCCATTTAAAATTACTAATGTAGGTATCTCATCCGTAAAATGATATTTTTGTTTTAGCTGTTCCATGTCTAATGTTTGTCCAAAACGCTTCCAAGCAGCAATCAGAATTGGTCTAACTTGTTCAAAAGTTGTATACTTCGGAGAAAGAATTTCCTCCAAATAATCTCTATTTTCCCAAGTCCTTAAATCGGTTTCCTCTGTAGTCTCGTCGGCTGTTGTTTGAACCCCTGCAGCTTTCTCGATTTGGGCTCTGACCCAATTGTCCAAATTATTTCTTGTTCTTTGCAGTTCATCCACTCTTCGCTGCATTTCCATCTCATCCTCTGTGTATTCAACTTGTGTTTCCAGCCTTTCAAAAAGTTCATGATGAAGGGCCCAATTTCCATAAGAGCCAAAGGTGTTTCTGACTCCTTCCATGATTTGCAAGCGGGAAACAATATACGCAGGTACTCTGGAGCCAACATCTGGGGATCCGCCATATGCTACAACCAAAGTGGTATAAGGAATAAGGTCTGGATGCATATACATATCTACAGCTGCCTTAGTTACTGATACCAAATCTTGTTCATACATTTGCTTAATATGTCTGCTGTCAAGTACAAGTGCAGAGGCCAATTTGGGAACGATCTGAGTCATAAATTGCAGTTCACCTTCGGGTACGGCAGCTGTTGCCTCGTGAATTACAGCAGTACTTTCCTGCAAAAATTTCTCCCTCAAATCTGTTACGGGTTTAAATTCGCCACTTCTGGTGTAAGCTTGTAGCGGTTTGGGGCTTTCCAAGTTTAGAGAATTATCTCTTTGGGCTAGAGCCTCCCATATTTTATTAGCTGTAGTGTCAATTGTTTGTGTTCGAAATTCTGTTCTAACATTAAGCTCGTTGACTTCTGGACTTTTTGATAATGGTTTATACTTACGCTCAATGGTTTTGGTCATAAAAAAACCTCCCTTTTGGGGAGGTTTGCCTTTCTTTAGGTTTTAAGCCTAAGAAACCCTCCCTTTATGGGTAATAATAATAACTTCTTGTAGGCAAATTAAATTTTCTAAACTGTTTTGCATAAAGGTTAAGTATATTATGAGCTTACTTACTTTGTCAAATTGCTGTTCCGTTGGCATGGGTGATATCAACTAAAGGCGTGCGCTCGGGCATCGACAAGAATTCCCCTAAAGTAGGCCCGTTTAATGTAGCTTGCATAAGTTTCTTAAACCTGTTTGGATCCCCAAAAGAGGTTTCCCAGAGAGCTTGTACTGCTTGGTCATCAAGCCTACTTGTATTGTAACGAGTCTTCCATGCCCTAG
>CAZYBP010000011.1:0-991 GCA_964645555.1 uncultured Gammaproteobacteria bacterium | reverse complement strand
AGCAGTTAATACAGTTCTCATGGTAGTTAATGACAAAAGATCTGCCTTGGATAAGTTTCCGCCATTGTCAAGTTGATATTCAACTTGGTCCATCTTTGCCTGTAGACTCTTCAAACTATGCTCAAGAGGGTGATCGGCTGGTAAATCGTAAGAGTAGGAAAAATAGGTAGGGCCATGTTCCCCTATGCGACCGGTTTCCAGTATCATTGTAGGTGTTTGGTCTGGCTGAAAACTTTCGGCTGAATTAACTATTTGTTCTGCAACTTTCGGCGTCAGGCCCTGTTGTAAAACATGGTCAATAAAACCTTCTTTACTTTCTGTTCTTTGAATAGTCATAATCATCGCATCAAATTTAGCCTCAGTTCTGGGCCCAACTCTAATAACAATATCAGCTGGGACTTCTTTAAATAGATATTGAGTAGGTACATATTCAGGTTTTAGCCCCCATACAAAAGGGTGAATACCGGAATATTGCGCAGCTGTTTCTTCGGTAGAACTGGTGGTGCCTTTGGTATGGCCAGATGCAACCAGATCAGCTAAGGTCTCTTTAATAGAGGCAGAAGGAGAATTTGTTATTAGATTGGCATAATATCTGATTACGGCTAAGGTTTCCGGAGTGAGATTTTGCCAGGGAATGTCTCTATTAAAAACAACTGGAACTTTAGGATATAAATCATTGGTGAATTTTTCCACCAAAGCTATATTTCCGGCCATTTTTCCGCGTACCGCTTCTGCCTGGTCGGTAAAATTAGCTTGGATTCCTGCTTCTTGGGCAAAAACTAATTCCACAACCGGAGGATGGGTAAGCCCTCTTTTATTTGCAGCTTGTCTTTGTTCAAAAAAGGCTCTAATTTTTTCTGCCATCTCTAAGGCAGGCAAAGCATTTCCTGCGTAGCAATTTGAGGGTTCTCCGTCAAACGCCCCGAAACCAGCTACAATTTTTATTTTGGTGTTAGGATTTCTGGCAATTTGCATAGAGCTTGAGACAATA
>CAZYBP010000010.1:15104-23647 GCA_964645555.1 uncultured Gammaproteobacteria bacterium | reverse complement strand
ACAAATTATTTACACCAGAAAGGAGTGGTGTACGGTATCTAGGGTTCCAGTACATGAATTTGATACTTGTGTCTAAATAAAATATAATCTCCGATTATGCGAATAGAAGACGGAACAAGTTCAGATGCTACTGGACAGGAAATAACTGAACCGGCGCTAGCCACATCGAGCTCCAGACCCCGGACATACTCCAGGTTTTTAAGAACAACAGGCAGTGTTGCTCAAGTACTTGTATTTTACGGTTCCATTGTTGTGATTAGTGGAACCAGTAGTATCCTTTCGGATGTGGCATTTAACAGTTTTGGTCTATCCAGGGCAATAGAAAATGCTTTAGATAATATGCGATATCCTCGGCCAACAGAGCCTCAGTTACCAGTTTCTGAAGACGGTGAGAGAACAGTCTTAACTGATGCAACGATTTCAGAGTTGATCAGAGGTACAATTTCTGCTTATGACTCTTGGGCAAATGCAGGTCATGATTTACAATCACTTCTTACCTCCCGTCAGCCAGAAGCCTTAGTTAAGCTAGTCAATCAAATAGGGACTAATTTTCTTATCGAAGGGGTAGGCACTCTTCAGACTGCCCAGATAGCTGGTTTATCTTCTGATAAATTAAATTTTGATGCTGCCCAAAATGCTTTATGGATAAACGGAGAAGGATATAACTTGAACAGGGGCCAGGAAAAACATTTAGCAGGAGTCTGGATACAAACTAGGGCAATTCAGCTGGAATCTCAAATTAAGCTAAGAAATTTAAAAGAAGGGGAAGATGTTAACGAGATACCACTCTTTATTCAGGATTTAAGTAGTGATTTAGAAACACTGCAGTGGTTGAAAAAGCAAAACTTTCCTATTGATATAGAACAAGATTCGTTTGGCTTTTTCCCTAGACTGGAGATGGTAAGAGTAGGGAGAATACTCAAGGCAGTGAATGAACTTATGCCTGACTTAGCCAATCAAATAAGATGGTGTGACAGTATATGCATAAAAGATGACCCGAAGCAAACAGGACGAATAATAGGAACAGCTACGTATCAAGAACAAAGAATTGTATTAAATAATTCCGCTGGAGCCTATGCATTGGCGCATGAACTGGGACATCTACTTCAATTTAGAAAATTACTCTTTCAAAGTTTTGAGCAAATTAGAGGTGAAGACGGGCAAGCTGTGGAGGAACATAAATTGAGATATTTATCCAAACATGCTATGGAAAATGGAGATGAAGATTTTGCTACTACCTTTGCTGATTATTTAGCTAGAGGTGAGGATTTTCGGTTGAAGCTAAGAGCTCTCCATGTCTATAGTCCAGAGGACTGGCAGTTCTTGCAAGCAAAATATAACTTTATGCAGGATGTTGTGTTTGGTGGACTAGAGTTTACTAATGAAGCTACAGCAAAGGATGAAAAATACCAAAAGGATCAAGCGTTTGCCGGGATAACCTGGGATCCGGAAAATGGGAATACAATTGCAGTGCAGCCTAACCCTGTTGCCTGGCCAGAGAAAAAATTTGTTTACAGAGAATTCCCAGTTTTTAATCAGGATGGTCTTGCTGCGGCTGTCGTAGTTGGATACTCTTATGATTCCAAAACTGGTGTTTATAACGTCAATATATCAGACCCCAAATTAGTAGACAAAATTGTATTTCGTCCCATTTTAGGAAAGGAAAGAGTTTTGGTTACTCCTCAGCAACAAGAACTCAGCAATAGGATAGATCCTGGAGTCCTACCAACTCAGGTTATAAATTTAGGAACAAATTTAGGTGCTGCCTCGTTTAAAGTTGAGAGTTTAGATGGTATAAGGCCTGGCTTTTGGGAAATTGTAGATAATGATGTTGAGTATCAAGGAGTACCTATCCGTGAGAAAGCTGGATCTGAGACTAATAATCCAGTAGTAACTATTTTAAATAGTGGTAATCCGGTTCAAGCGACTGGCCTTTGGGAAGAAAAATTCTACCGATATACAGGTAAGGTAGAAAGATTTTGGCAGGTGAAGGTGGGTGATAAAAAAGGGTGGGTATCAGAGAGATGGTTGGGTAAAGAAGTTCCCGTGCAAGGAGTCACCGCTCAGTAACCTGCTGTTGCATATTTTAAAAGTTTCTGTTAGAATTCCCACAATAAGTTTTTAGAGCAACGTCTTGGCACCGAGGTTGTCTCAGAAAGGAATATTTAGATGCCACTTGATCCGAAAATTAAGCAGAAAATAATTAAAGAGTTTGCCACAAAATCCGGTGATACAGGTTCTCCTGAAGTGCAAGTTGCGCTACTTACTGAACAAATTAAAAACTTAACCTCTCATTTAAAAGAACATACTCATGATATTCACTCAAGAAGAGGTTTATTATCTATGGTTAATAAAAGAAGAAGACTTTTACAGTATTTGGTTAAGAAAGACGGAGAACGCTACAAAGTAGTAATAGATAAGCTTGGTTTGTCTAAGTAATAGTTTTGTGGTATACTCATAAAGATAGTTAGGGTTTGGGGATTGCAAAGAGTTAGGTAGCGCAAGCTAATTACCTCTTATCCAGTTTCCAAATCCACTTAGAAATTTAAATGTTAAAAATAGTTACAAAAGAAATCGATCTTAATGGTCGTAAATTACGTTTAGAGACAGGTAGACTCGCCCTGCAATCAGATGCTGCTGTTTTAGTATCATGGGGTGAAACCGTAATTTTAGCCACAGTTGCTACTCAACCTTTAGCTGAAGATATAGGCTATTTTCCTTTGTCTGTTGAATATGTAGAAAAACATTATGCCGGAGGCAGAATCTCCTCTTCCAAATTTATCAAAAGAGAAACCAGACCTACAGATGAGGCAGTTTTAACAGGTAGATTAATTGACCGTTCCATTCGCCCGCTTTTTCCTAAAGAATTCAAAATGCACGAAGTTCAAGTAATTTTAACAGTATTATCTGTAGATCAAGCCAATGATCCGGATATTGTTGGTTTAATTGGTGCATCGGCAGCCTTGTCTATTTCTTCAGTACCTTGGAACGGGCCCATTGCCGGAGTCAGGGTGGGAGAAAAAGAGGGTAGTTTGGTGGTCAATCCTACTATGGATCAGATGGAACATTTAGATATGGATTTGTTAGTAGCTGCCGGTAAAGAAAAAGTGGTGATGATAGAAACCGGCGCAAAACAGATTTCTGATGAGTTAGTATTTGAAGGAATTAAGGAAGCACATACACAGGCTCAACCCATTATTGCTTTGATTGAAGAGTTTATCAAAGAAGCAGGTAAAGAAAAACAAACCTATTCTCATTTGGCTGAAGAGGTAGAAGAAGCATTGTTAAAAGAAGTATCTGGTATTACCAAAGAAAGAATTGAAAAAGCCCTATTTGATAATGAACATCCTTGGCATGAGGCAACAGGCGATTTAATTAAAAAGGAATTGGCTAGCCAATATGCTGAAACCTTAACCCCACAAATTGTTTCCGGCATTTTTGACAAAATGGCCAAAGAAATTTTGCATGAAACTGTATTGAAAAAAGGTAAGCGGGTTGATGGCAGGGCGATGGATGAAATCAGGCCGATTAATATTGAGGTAGGAATTTTGCCAAGAACTCATGGTAGCGCTCTATTTCAGCGGGGTGATACTCAAGTCTTGTCTGTGGCGACCTTAGGTGCTCCATCTTTACAACAAACTTTAGATGGAATGGAAGGTGAAAGACAGAAAAGATTTATGCATCATTACAATATGAGTATTAATCCGTTTTCTGTGGGAGAAGTAAAAAGACTTAGTGCTCCTAATAGAAGAGATATTGGGCATGGATCGTTGGCAGAGAAGTCGTTGGTAGCGGTTATACCTTCTGAGGACCAATTTCCTTATGCAATCCGCGTAGTGTCAGAAGTTCTAGCGGCCAATGCTTCTACCTCGATGGCTTCCACTTGTGCCACCACTTTGGCATTGCTAAATGCCGGTGTACCCCTAATTGAACCAGTAGCCGGAATTGCCTTAGGGCTTTTTTCTGAAGGAGATAAAGTACAGGTAGTTACAGATATGAGGGCAGTAGAAGATTTCTATGGTGAAATGGATTTTAAAGTAGCAGGTACTAAAAATGGTATCACTGCTATTCAAATGGATACCAAGCTTGATGGTTTAACCTTTGACATTATCAAGACTGCTTTAGAAATGGGTAAAAAAGCCAGGCTTGAAGTTTTGGATAAGATAAATGGGGTAATTTCCAGCGCAGGACCTCTTTCTCCCCATGCTCCTAGAGTAGAAATTTTACATATTAAACCTGAAGAAATTGGTTTACTAATTGGTACAGGTGGAAAAACAATCAATTCAATTATTTCCAAAACCGGAGCTCAGATCGATATAGAAGACGATGGTACGGTAATGGTATCTGGTACCAATTCTGAAGGGGTGGATGCGGCTATTGTCTCAATTCAGGGAATGTTTAAATCATTTAATGTGGGAGATGAATTAACAGGTAAAGTAGTCAGACTTGCTCCTTTTGGAGCATTTGTCGAAATAGCCCCTGGTAAAGATGGACTGGTGCATATTTCCCAAATGGCCCCGGGGCATGTGGAAAGGGCGGAAGATGTTGTTTCAGAAGGTCAAGAAGTTAAAGTGAGAGTAACAGATGTTTCTCCTGATGGAAAGATTGGCTTGTCAATGCTCTTTGGAGCAGATATCAAGCCTGAAACAGAAGGTAGACCTTCTGGCGGTGGAGGTTTTAGACCCTCAGGCGGATTTAGTCGGGAAGACAGAGGCGAGAGACGACCATTTGGCGACAGACCGCGCAGTGGATTTGGGGACCGACCTAGATTTGGTGGGGCAGGAAGAGGCTTCGGAGGAGAAAGAAGAAGCGGCCTGCCTGCCGGTAGGCAGGGTTTTGGCTCAAGAAGTGGTGGGTCATCGAGCCGTTCAAGTGGTTTTAGTTCAAGGGGTGGAGGAAGGGATCGAGGAGGGCGAGGCGGATTCGGCCGCTAAGTGTTAAAATACTATCAATGGATAGTTCTGCCCAAGATATTGTAAAACCCAATTTAGCTGGAATCGAAGAATTAAAGATAAAAATCTCCCAAGCTAAGTTACCTTCTGAAGTATTGGACAAACTCGATAATTTGCTTAATTTTCCGGTGTCAGGAGCAGAGTTTAGCAGTTTGGTAGCTTATGTTGATTTTGTGCTTAGTTTACCCTTTGCTAAAATTTCTCAAGATATTTTAGATATAAATCGGGCTAAGCAAATCTTGGATAAAAACCACTATGGACTTGTGGTAGTCAAAGACAGGATTTTAGAATATCTGTCAATTTTAATCTTGCACAAACAAAAAGCAGACTCTGGCAGCTTTCATGCTCCAATATTGGCTTTTATTGGTTTGGTTGGTACCGGTAAAACATCTTTGGCTTACTCTATAGCTGAGGCTTTAGGCAGACCAATTATCAGAATCCCATTTGGCGGCTTAGGGGATCCGGAAAGTTTGCGCGGTCAATCGCGCCTAAAGCCGAACGCTGAACCAGGACAAATAATCAAAGCCATCAAAATAGCTAAAGTCTCCAATCCGGTTATACTATTAGATGAAATAGACCGGGTAGACCAGCAACATAGAGTGGATATAATGGGAGTATTGGTAGAATTATTAGATCCTGCTCAGAATCAATCATTTGTTGATCACTATTTGGATTTTCCTTATGATTTATCCCAAGTTTTATTTATTGTTACTGCTAACAATACTGGAAATATTGCAACAGCAGTCATGGATCGATTGGAACCAATTCAAATGCCTTCCTATTCTGATGAGGAAAAAACTACTATCGGTAAAAACTATCTTTTGCCAAGAGCTATAGACGAAGCAGGCATAGATAGCAATTTACTCAAGATAGATGAATCTCTTTGGCCTAATATAATTCGTCCGTTAGGGTTTGACGCAGGTATTAGATCATTATCCAGGGGTATTCAGACAATTTGTAGGAAAGTTGCCAAAAAGGTGGTACAAGGAGAACAGGGGCCGTTTACCATTAATGCCCAGAATTTAGAAGAATACTTAAATGAATAAAACCTATGAAGACTTTTAGTCCAAGACTTACTTTTAATAAGAATCATAATCAACCTTTGAAGCTTATCGCTTTAGGCGGAGTGGGCGATGTGACCAAGAATATGTATGTATATGAGTTTGGTGACGATATTATAATTGTTGATTGTGGTGTAGGCTTTCCTGATGAAGGTATGCCCGGAGTGGATTTGGTTATTCCGGATATTTCTTACCTTAGGACTAAATTAGACAAAATAAAAGGAATAATAATTACCCATGGTCATGAGGATCACATTGGTGGGTTGCCTTACATTTGGCCGGAGTTACAAGTTCCTATTTACACTCAAAAATTAACAGCAGGTTTTATCAGGAATAAATTTACTGAACACAATTTGCCTAAAAACAAAATTGTGGAGGTTAAGATCGATCAAAAGTTAGATTTGGGGAATTTTAAGCTGTCATTTTATCAAGTCTCTCATTCAGTGCCGGATTCTATGGGAATAGTTTTAAAAACGCCCGTTGGGACTATTATTCATCAGGCAGATTTTAAAATTGACTGGACTCCTATATCGGGGCAAGTAACAGATGTGGCAACAGTGGCTTCTTTGGGTAAAGAAGGCGTATTGCTGCTTTTGATTGACTGTTTACGGGTGGAAAAGCCAGGGTTTAACAGGTCAGAAAAGTCGATTGAAGATTCATTTGAAAAAGCAGCCTTAGAAACTGCCGGTAAAGTGTTAATTACAATGACTTCCTCTAATGTTTCCCGGATGCAGCAGGCTATTAATGTGGCAGCCAAATTAGGTAAAAAAGTGGCAATAGTCGGACGTTCGTTTGAAAAAAACTTTCAAATTGCCCGGGATTTAGGATATTTACATGTTCCACCGGGCATAGTAATTGCATCGGATGCGATTTCTTCCTTTGATGCAAATAAAGTGTTGGTGTTAATTGCGGGCTCTCAGGGTCAATCTGATTCTTCTCTAGCCAGGGCTGCCAATGAAGAGCATAAGCAGGTAAAATTAAAGGAGGGAGACAGTGTAATTTTTTCAGCTGATCCAATTCCTTCTACAGAATCTGCCCAGAATGCTTTAATAGATGTGCTGTCAAGAATTGGCGTAAAGGTTTATTATTCAGCTGTCAACTCTGAGCTCCATGTAAGCGGCCATGCAGCCTTAGAGGAGTTGAGACTGATGGTGAATTTAATTAAACCTAAGTTTTTGTTTCCAATAGGCGGAACTTATAAACATATGAGAGTATTTTCCCAAATGGCCCAGGATATGAATTATAAGAAGGATCAAGTACTGGAAGTGGAAGATGGAGATATCTTGGAGGTGAAACAAGATAATATTAAGCTATCTGGAAATTTGGATGTGCAAAATATTTATGTTGATGGTTTAGGCATCGGAGATATTGGGCATGTAATTTTAAGAGACAGGCAAAAAATGAGCGAAGAAGGAGTGGTCGTAGTGGTGGTATCTGTTGACCGGCATACTGGAAAATCTATATCTGATGTTGATATTATCTCGAGAGGATTTGTTTTTGAAGAAATGGCCAAAGAAATTTTGGACGAAGCGAAGCAGGTAGTTAAAGATAGCTTGGAAAGGCATGGGCATAAATCTAGCGACTGGCGGTTTTTAAGAAAGATAATCGAAGATGGATTGGAGAAGTTTTTGTACGGAGCTACCCAACGTAGGCCGTTAATATTACCTGTGGTAGTGGAGATATGATATACCCCATAGTATAGTGTGGTATAATGTGAATTATGAGCCGGAGAAGATCTATCTATAAATTACCTAAGCTAAAATTAAGACAAAGAACAATTACTGCTATTGGTTCGTTGATTGCTTTTGTTTTAGCCATTATTTCAGCAATTTCTTTACTTACCTCTTCCCAAACTCTGTTATTTTGGAGAAATTTCTTAAAAGAAGCTTTTGGTTTGGCCAGCTTTACTACTCCCCTAATCTTTATTTTATCGGGATTAGTATTGACCAGATCAAGGTGGAAATTTGCTCAAACGAATGTGTTATTAGGGTTTTTATTGGGGGTTCTGGCATTTAGTGGTTTTGTATCCTCTGTCAAATTTGAAAAAGGTGGTACTATTGGACAGCTTTTCTGGACAGAGCTTGCTTCTTTTGTCACTCCTTTAGGAGCTTGGGCTTTATTGGTACTCCTATTTTTGGTAGGTTTGGTAGTATTCTTTGATGCTTCCCTTGGTCAAATTTTTGCAATTTTTGGCTGGATATTTGAAACTGTTAAAAGACTGATTAGTTCGATATTCCAAAGACAACGGACATTTGAAGCAAAACACATTCCCATTAAGGTGTCCGGAGTGGAAGACAGACCACAAATCAAGGTGGCACACTTACCCACAGCTGCTAAGGAGCCGATTATTGCCGATGCACTGGTACAAAATGTAGCAGGACAAACCAAAGTCTGGAAATATCCTCCACTATCTTTAGTTTCTGATAAAGTAGGATCCCCAGCTGAGAGGGGGGATATTAAGAAAAACGCTGCAATAATTGAAAAAACCTTGGATTCTTTTGGCATTCAAGCCCGTGTGGCTGAGGTAAAC
>CAZYBP010000010.1:6796-15094 GCA_964645555.1 uncultured Gammaproteobacteria bacterium | reverse complement strand
GATATTCCAAAGACAACGGACATTTGAGGCAAAACACATTCCCATTAGAGTTTCCGGAGTGGAAGAAAAACCACAAGTTAAATTAGCATCTTTACCTGTTAAAGAACCCATTATTGCCGATGCACTGGTACAAAATGTGGCTGGTCAAAGTAAAGTATGGAAATATCCCCCTCTCGGTTTACTTTCTGATAAGGTCGGATCTGCAGCTGATAGAGGCGATGTTAAAAGATCAGCCTCAGTAATAGAAAAGACTTTAGACTCTTTTGGGATACAAGCTAGGGTGGCAGAAGTAAATGGTGGTCCGGCAGTTACCCAATATGCTTTGGAAATTTCTGCCGGCACCAAGATTTCTAAAATTGCCAATTTGCAGCATGACATAGCTTTAGCCTTGGCAACTCCGACCGGTACTGTCAGGGTGGAGGCTCCAATTCCGGGAAAGTCCCTGGTAGGAATAGAAGTGCCTAATAGATCTTTGGAGATTGTTGGTTTAAAACAAGTTCTTGCATCAGAGGATATGCGGAAACATAAAAGCAAATTGGCCGTAGCCTTAGGTAGGGATACTTCCTCAAAAGCTATGGTTGTGGATTTAGACCGTATGCCTCACTGTTTGATTGCGGGAACAACTGGTTCAGGTAAATCAATTTTGCTGAATTCTTTTATCACCTCGCTATTATTTAGAAATTCGCCTGATGAATTGAAGCTAATTTTAATTGATCCAAAAAGGGTTGAACTGACAAACTATAATGGTATTCCTCACCTTCTAACTCCTGTAATAACCGAACCGGAGAAAATATTATCATCCCTAAAATGGGCCATGGCAGAAATGGACAGGCGCTATAAATTATTTCAATCAGTCGGAGTGAGAAATATCACTACTTACAATGAGATGTCCGGGTTTCAAGCTTTGCCGTATATAGTTATTATTATTGATGAATTGGCAGACCTGATGATGTTTGCTCCGGTGGAAATTGAGGATGCAATCACTAGGATTGCTCAACTGGCCAGAGCTACAGGTATACATCTGGTGGTGGCAACACAGAGGCCTTCGGTTGATGTTATTACCGGTTTAATTAAAGCCAATATTCCTTGTAGGATTGCTTTTAATGTTTCATCAATGATTGACTCAAGGGTGATTTTGGACGGACCTGGAGCAGAGAAATTATTGGGCAGAGGAGATATGTTGTTTTTACCGCCGGATGCCTCAAAACCTATCCGTATTCAAGGGGTATATGTGCAGGATGCTGAAATAAATAATTTAATCAAATACCTTAAGGCATTAGGAATTGCTCCCCAATATACAGCTGAGGTAGTAGAAATGCCTTTAGGGAAATGGGGTGGTAAAGGAGGCGCAAATGGGTCAGATAAAGATGAGCTTTTTGAGGAGGCGGTCAGAACTATCTGCCAATACGATCGGGCTTCAGCATCGCTTTTGCAAAGAAGATTAAAGGTAGGTTATGCCAGAGCTGCCAGAATTTTAGATGAGCTTGAGTCAGCAGGAATTGTAGGGCCTGGCGAAGGAAGTAAGCCCCGTGATGTTTTAGTCAGAAACGCAGATGAATACTTTACTCAATCAACTGAGTCATCTGGAGTATAAATATGTCAGGAAAAACTATTGCCACAATATATTTTTATCTAATCTCTGCTGCATCGTTGGCCTTAATTACGATTGGTATTTTTAATGGGGTGAATTTTTTTATTAATTCTACTCAGTATGACAAATACCCTACCAGATATGGATCAATACAAGATTGTTCCACTTACCCTATGCCATATAAAGTTGCCATGCCGGTTGACCGGGGAGAAATAGCCACTCCGTCAGCCGAGGAACAAAAGCAACAAAGACAGCGGTGCGAACAACAAATCGAGGCAGACAGAAAACAGCACCGTATAGAGGATATTAAAAATACCGTAACTTTTACCTTAGTTGGGGTAATTCTATTTTCTGTTCACTTTCCCCTAGCCCGCAAAAATTCTCAGTCATGAAAGCAGCCAGTCAATTGTCGGATGTTATTGCCTTATTAGATAAAGGGAATGTTGGAGTATTACCGACAGATACTATCTACGGGTTGGTAGGATCTGCACTAAACCGTGATGTGGTAGAGAAAATCTATAGATTGCGGCAACGGGTCAAAGATAAACCCATGATTATTTTGATTGCCAGCTTAAATGATTTGAATAAATTTAATATTAAATTAACTGATACTCAAAAAGAATTCTTGAAAAAAATATGGCCAAATCCTCTTAGTGTGGTTTTGCCTTGCTTTTCTGAAAAATTTTTTTATTTGCATCGGGGTAAAAAAAGTCTTGCTTTTAGAATGCCAAAGGATGGAAACCTTTTGGAAATGTTAAAACAAACTGGTCCTTTGGTTGCTCCAAGTGCTAATTTTGAAGGGGAGCCTCCGGCAGAAAATATCAATCAAGCAAAAAAGCTTTTTGGAAATAAAGTATCATTTTATATTGATAAAGGTAAAAGAAAGGCCATTCCATCTACATTGATAGAATTATCAGATAATGGGACTATTAAAATCCTCAGACAGGGAGAATTTAAGATAGTGCAGGAAGAGGTTGAGTAATAATGCCATCTGGCTTATCAGAAGGATTACTAGAGAGGCTAGCTAAAATTTGATCAACTGGTTCTAGAGCTTCTTTTAGTCTTTTTTCCTCCTCCAATTTTTTCTTTCTATTTGTTTGTTCAAGTGAAGCTTTTTTAAATCGGTTAAATTGGTTAGCATCTAAATGCATATAAGCTAAAATTATTTTTTGGCAATTTCCGTCAAGAACATTTCTGATATTAGTAAATAAAATTACAAAAGAATCGTGGCCGGAATTTGGATGTTTGCTGTGGCTTATTTCCACCCGGTAATCTTTTAGATCCAGTTGGTAGTGGTCCTGCAGGGTGCTGGGGTCAAATTTTGAAAGGTCTGTATGGCAAACTTCAAGCTTATCTTGTTCAACAAGCTGTATTAATTGGTTAATATACTTTTCAGCCTGAATTGGATCTCCGGTTGGAGGAGGAAGACTTGGGCTTTGGTTATTATCTTGAATAGAGCCAGGCATTGATCGTATCATAGAAAGTTTGCTCTTTTATGTCAACTGGATCAAATTGTATAATCTCCCTATGAGAACTGTCGGACAAGTTTTGAAAGAAGAGCGAGAAAGAAAATTTTATACACTTGAGGAGGTGGAAAAGGATACAAAAATTAGAAAAGAATTACTTGAAGCATTAGAAGAAGGCCAATATAAGAAACTCCCACCCCCAACCTTCACCCAAGGTTTTATTAAAAACTACGGAAAGTTTTTAGGCCTAAGTCAAGAAAAGCTCTTGGCAATTTATAGGCGGGAATTTTCTGAAAACAAAAATCCTCCAAGAATTCTAGAATCTTTTAGTAATCCGTTGGACAAAGGGGGATTTCATCTTACGCCCAGCAAAATATTAGCCGGTACGGTTTTAGGTCTAGTAATAATATTCTTTGCCTATCTTTGGTTTGAATATAGATTTTTAGTAGGAACACCTTTTTTGGAAGTTGAAAAACCAGCTGATCAGCAAAACGTCACGTCGGAAGAAATTACCGTCTCAGGCAGAACAGACCTGGAGGCTAAAGTAACAATCAATAATCAGGAGATTCAGGTCGATGAGAATGGAAAGTTTTCTCAGGCAGTTAAACTCTCTACTAATGTGAATACTATTATAGTGACGGCAACATTAGGTTCCAGTAAGCCAACCACTGTTCAAAGAACTGTATTTTTAAAGAAATGATATGTTAAACTTAGCATCATGGATTTATTACAGGCAGCCTTAATTTTTCTAATACTTCTTCTATCAATTTTTCTAACTATAACTGGTTTTCAGGTATTTTTAATTTTGCGGGATTTGAAAAAGGGACTGGATAGATTTAATAATGTTTTAAAAAGTGGAGAAATTATGGCAGAAGATCTGGAAAAGCCTGTAGCCTCTACTGCGGAGCTGGTGACTTCTTTAGCCTCTGGGGCGAAGGGTGCCACCAATGTTGCTTCGAAAGTAATAAGCGGACTCGTGAAAAGGAATTCTAGATCAGCCACCCTCAGACCTAAGAGGTTCTACAAAAAAGTACTCTAATCGGCTATACTAGCTTCATGAGGCTAACGAGTCAGCAATTGCGCCAAAAATTTATTGAATTTTTCAAAAATAATCCTGATTTGCCCCATCAGGAGATTCCTTCTGCTTCTTTGATTCCTTCAGCGCAACAACAACTCGAGGGGAAGGAGCAGGTATTATTTACTAGTGCGGGAATGCAACCACTAATTCCATATTTAACTGGACAAGAAGAACCTCCTAGTAAAAGATTAGTTGACGTGCAAAAGTGTTTAAGGACAGATGACATTAATGAAGTGGGAGATTTGGTTCATCATACCTTTTTTGAAATGCTAGGAAACTGGTCAATCGGTGATTACTGGAAACAGCAGACAATTCAGTTATCTTTTGAGTTTCTAATAAAAGAATTGGAAATCCCTTTGGAAAAGCTGGCTGTTACAGTTTTTGCAGGTGATAAAGATACTCCAAAGGATGAGGAATCAGCTAAAATTTGGGAAGATTTGGGAATTCCAAAGGAAAAAATTTTCTATTTTGGCAAAGAGCATAACTGGTGGCCAACCAAGTCTTCCTCCTTTGGGCCATGTGGCCCTGATACAGAAATGTTCTACTGGACAGGCGATAGTGAAGCTGAAGGAAAACCAAATGAGGATCCCCGATGGGTAGAAATTTGGAATGATGTATTTATGCAGTTTAACCGCAAGAGTGATGGTTTGTTAGAAGATCTTCCGCAAAAGAATGTAGATACCGGAATGGGTTTGGAAAGAACACTGGCAGTACTGAATGGCGAGGATAATAATTATAAAACTGATTTATTTGAAACAATTATCGAGAAAATTAAAATGTTAAGAAATCAAGAATCCGACGGAATAGAATCTATGAGAGTGATCGCCGATCATATGAAAGCTGCAGTATTTCTGATAGCTGACGGAGTAGTTCCCTCTAATAAATTACAAGGATATGTGTTAAGAAGATTACTCCGCCGTGCTGCAACCAAAGCTTTCTTAATAGATAAAGAGAAGTCTGACAGTAAATTTTTTAGATCTTTGGTTAAACCAATTATGGATATTTATCCAATGTATTTTGGCGGAGTATCCCCAGAAAATATTGAAGAAGAGATTAGTTTGGAAATTCGTAAATTCAGAAAAACTTTAGAAATAGGCCTACATGAGCTGCAAAAAATTAAGGGAATTGACGGCAAAACCGCTTTTGATTTGTATCAATCCTATGGTTTCCCCTGGGAATTAACTGAAGAGTTATTTAGGCAAAAAGGTCAACAAATTGATAGAAAGCAATTCGAGCAAGAGTTTGAAAAGCATCGAGAACTTTCCAGGACTGCCTCGGCCGGTAAATTTAAAGGAGGTTTGGCCGGTCATTCGGAAACGGAAGTTAAATACCATACAGCAACTCATCTATTGCACCAGGCGTTAAGAGATGTATTAGGCCCGGAGGTTTTCCAAAAAGGGTCCAATATCAACATAGAAAGATTGAGATTTGATTTTTCATATGGGCAAAAAATGACTGAGGAAGAAATTAAAAGGGTTGAGGAGTTGGTAAATCAAAAGATTAAAGCAAATTTACAGGTTGATCATAAAATAGTGTCTTTGGAGGAGGCCAGAAAGTTGAATGCCATTGGGCTTTTTGATGAGAAATACGGGAAAGATATCAGTTTATATGGAGTTGGACCAAACTATAATTTAGATTCAAAAGCGAAGGATAAACGGGAACGTGGAGGATATTATTCTTTAGAATTTTGTGGCGGGCCTCATGTTGAGCATACCGGAATGATTGGGGGAATTAAAATCATCAAAGAAGAGGCAATTTCTTCCGGCGTCCGCCGTATCAGAGCCGTGCTTGTTTGACAGAGTTAAGTTGTGTTAAGATAGCAAATAAATAGGCTTGGTGTCAGGCAAGTTTTAATATGAGTTTCCTAACAAACCTCAAATCTGCCCTTCCTTTCGCCAAAAAGGAGGAGGTTTTAGAATATTTTTTTGCCCTAAATATTGCCAACGAAAGTTTGACTGCAGCTTTATGGGTGATTGAAGGAAAAGAGCTTAAAATTTTAGAAACAGCTTCCAAAGATTACTCTTCTTTAGATGATTTATCCTCTGCAACAGATAAACTCTTAGATGATGTGTTAGGTGATAGAGAAATTGAACCACAAAAAATCCTTTTTGGTGTGCCGAGTTTCTGGCTACAGGATGAGAACATAAAAGATGAATACTTAAAAACACTCCGGAAGTTAGTCAAAGAGTTAGAGTTGACACCAATGGCTTATGTAGAAACAGCCCATGCTTTAACTCATTTCTTAGAAAAGCAGGAAGGAGTTCCGCCGACAGCTATCTTAGTAGGATTTGAGGAACATCATCTGATAGTGACAGTTGTTCGGGCTGGTAAAATAGACGGGGTTAAAGTTGTCACAAGAGGAGATAATAGTGGGGCGGATATTGAGAAAGTACTACTTACCTTTACTCAGGTTGAAACTTTACCCTCAAAGATTTTTATTTACGGTGCGCAGACAGATTTAAAAAGTCAACTGCTGTCTTTTGCCTGGATGTCTAAATTATCCTTCTTGCATTTTCCTAAGATAGATAGCTTACAAGATGAAATAGTAATAAAGAGTATTTGTTTAGCCGGAGCAACAGAAGTAGAAGGTAATATTTCATACACAGAAAGTCCACTTAAACAAGTAACTAAGCAACGGACGGCATTAAGTGTGAGAAGCGAGTCAGAAGATAGGGAAGAAAGAGCTGATAAGGATAAGGAAGCAGATGAAGAGCAATCAGCAAAACTTTTACCACAAGAGAAAGTCAATGAATCTGACAAAGACGCGGATAACAATTTAGGTTTTGTAGTGGGAGATGTTTCAACTGAACCTGAAGACGGAAAAGTTTCTGAAGCTCAATTAACAGATGGAAATATGTTGACTACAGAAGAAGAATTTGCCATTTCTCCCGAATCTAACCTGGCTGAGATTGAGGATTTCGAGCATGAATTACCAGCACCCACCCCAAAAGAAATAGAGAAAATTTCATATAAATCTTTAATAGCGGAAGTATTTAGATCCATTCCAAAACCAAAACATTTCAAAAGCCCCAAGTATTTAGGTATCTTTGCAATGGTTTTAGCCATTCCATTACTGATCTTTTTGGCTTATCTTTTTGTACTCAAAGCTGAAGTCAAAGTTTTTGTTGAACCAAGGGTTTTGGAAAATGAGGCTCAGGTAACTGCTGATCCGAACCAAAAATCAGTTGATGAACAAGCTAAAATTATCCCGGGCCAGATAGTTAATGTGGAAGTGTCAGGATCAGGTAAAAGTCAAGCCACCGGGACCAAGCAAGTCGGTGATCCTGCGAAAGGTACAGTTAAGATAATAAATAATAGTCTGGATGCACAATCCTTTTCTAAGGGTGCTGCTATTTCAGCTAATAATATGAAATTTACGCTTGATTCGACAGTTAATATAGCTTCTACATCGGCAATTGCAACTAGTAAAAGTACAGCTACTGTAACGGTTACCGCTACCAGCGTTGGTGCTGACGGTAACTTGCCAACCGGTAGTCAGTTTACCGGCCTATCTTCACAAGTTGCTGTTGTGGCTGAGGGAAACTTTTCCGGTGGCAATTCTAAAGATGTGAAAGTAGTTTCAGGTGATGATCAGCAAAAATTACTGGCTTCTGTAGCCTCCGGTCTTAGAAAACAAGCACAACAGAAATTACAAGATCAACTGCCACAAAAAAAGATTCTGACAGAAAGCTTAAACGAGGAAATTGTTAAAAAATCCTTTAGTAAAAATATTAATGATCAATCATCGGAATTTTCCTTAAATTTGACAGCCCGCTATAAAGGTACTGCTTTCGATGACCAGGATCTACGGTCAATTGTTTCAACACTGGTTACGACCCGGGTGCCAGACGGATTCCAACTGGATTTGTCCAATACGGAAACCCAGGCAGATGTTTCAAAATTAGATAAAAGCGGTAAACTCATTTTCTTGGCCCGTTTCAAAGCCAAGCTACTGCCGAAGATTGATGCAAACGAGGTGGCAAGTGTAATTAAAGGTAAGACTATAAACCAAGCACTCGATACGATCAAAGGTATGGAGAATGTTTTAGGAGCTGAAATTAAAATAAGTCCATCTCTGCCTAAACTATTACAGAGATTACCGCTTTTAGCAAAAAAAATTCATGTTGAGGTAGGACTAAAATGACTTTGGTAAAAATCATACC
>CAZYBP010000010.1:0-6696 GCA_964645555.1 uncultured Gammaproteobacteria bacterium | reverse complement strand
TTTTCCTTAACAATATCAAAATTGAATATTAATGATGCAACGGTAAAAGTTGATAGTAATGATTTATCAGAAAGTCTTGCCCATTTGCCTGGATCAGCCCTGCCTGGTGAAAAAGGAAATGTGTTTATATCAGGTCATTCAGCTCTAAGCAGGTTGTTTAGTTTAAAAACAGTCCTCCTGGCTAATCTTTCTGATTTGAAAAAGGGTGACAAAATCATGATAAATGCAGCCGGTGCAAAATTTATATATCAAGTAATAGAGTTAAAGGTAGTGGATCCAACTGATTTATCGGTAATAAATCCCCCCGATACCAAAGGGCGTTTCATTACCTTAATGACCTGTGTACCACCCGGACTAAACTTTAAAAGATTGGTAGTTTTAGGTAAGATGATTTGATGAAATATTTAGGAATAGACTTTGGGTTAAAAAGAATTGGCCTGGCGGTATCAGAAGGAGAACAGGCTTCTGCCTGGAAAATAATTGAGGTTAAAAACTTTAAAGAGTCTGTAGACAGAATTTCCCAAATAATAAAACAGGAAGAATTCGAAAAAATAATTGTTGGTTTGCCTGAAGGTAAAATGGGAAAAAATGTAACAGGGTTTGTCAAAGCTTTAAAAAAAGAACGATTTGATGTAGATGCTATTGATGAAACCCTGTCTTCACAAAAAGCCTTAAAAATCATGATTGGCTTAGGTTTACCAAAACAAAAAAGGCATAATATAGATGCCTATTCGGCAGCCCAAATTTTACAAGACTACCTGGATTCTCAATGAGAAAGATTTTGGCATTAATAATTATTCTAATATCTTTATTTCTTATTGCCCGCGGCTGGTGGAGTAATCAATTAGCACCGGTATCAGAAAGTAAAGAATATAAAATTGTTTTGATTGAAAAAGGGAAAAGTCCCTCTGAAATTGCCAACCAGTTAAAAAAAGAGGGATTAATTAAGTCTCCGTTGTTGTTTAATCTGTATGTCAGACAAACGGGAGCAAGCACGAAACTTCAGACAGGCAGATATAAGTTAAGCCCTTCAATGTCAGTTGGAGAAATTATTAAGACCTTACAAGGTAGCCCGGCAGAAAAATGGATCACTTTTTTGGAGGGCTGGAGAGTTGAAGAGATGGCCCAAAAATTAAAGCAGGAGTTTGATATAGAAGAGCAAGAATTCTTAAGATTTGCCAAAGAAGGGTATATGTTTCCTGATACCTACCTTTTCCCGCCGGATACAACAGCCAAACAGGTAGCAGATAGGTTAATAGCAACATTTGACCTTAAATTTTCTGATGATTTAAAAAGCAAGATTAAATCACAGGGTTTAACCGAGAAAGAGGGTATAATCTTGGCATCTATTGTGGAAAGAGAAGCCAGGTCTGAAAAGGTCAGAACAGAGATAGCAGGCATTTTACTAAAAAGATATAAAATAGTGATGGCTTTGAATGCTGATGCTACTATCCAGTACGCTCTTGGCTATCAGATGAAAGAGAAATCCTGGTGGAAAAGGCATTTAAGTAAAGAAGATTTAAAGGTTGATTCCCCGTTTAACACCTACCTGTACGCTGGTTTGCCCCCTAGCCCAATTGCAAATCCTTCCCTATCTTCACTCAAAGCTGTAGCAAGTGCCGATTCTTCCACTCCCTATCTGTATTATTATCATGATTCCAAGGGTAATTCATACTATGCCAAAACTTTAGAAGAACATAATGCAAACGTGGCAAACCATCCATAAATTTGAAATACCATCCCTCTCGTAATTACACCTCAAGCAGGATTACCAACCGAGAGGCAAACAGCAGCTTTCTTAGTCGAGTGTAGAAAGCAAGGTTTGATTAAACACCGACGACCTTTAACTTTGAGACAATACCTTGGTGCTCTGATTCCCTTTGAACCATTAGATATTTAGATAAGAAGAGGAGTAACTACTCTTTGGAATAAGGTATCTGGTAATTAAATACCTCCATCTAATCGTACTGTATCTTCTAAATGTTTGGCTTTAATGATTTGAGTTATTTAAATATTATTTGAGTTTTATAAATTCTTCTTCTGCTGAATCTGCTTTTTTAATAATACCCAGTAATAATCCCCGCTTAATATCTTTAGTATGCAGTGGTACTGGAATGCTTTCTTTTGTTTCTGGATTATACATTAATACATAACTGCCGCTTTGTCTTTTGCGAATAAAACCAAGCTTTTGAAGAATGGATATAACTTCTTTCGGTTTAAAGGATGCCATTACATTGAGAAAGCTGGTGTGGATACTGCTATTTTAGTTACTACAACATCCTCTTTTTCTTGAGGAATTTCTTCGCCATCTTCTTCTAATACGGAGAGATATAATTGGATAGCATCTTTAATCATATGGATTGCATCTTCAAAAGTTTCTCCTTGAGTAGCACAACCCGGCAGCGCAGGTACAGAAACAACATATCCGCCTTCTTCTGCTGGTTCAAAAATAGCAGTGTATTTTAATACTTTATGGGTAATCTTTTTCATGAAGAAATTATAACATATTTTGGAAAAGCATAATGTAAATATGGCCAATCATCCATAAGATTGCTATAATCGCATCAAAATGAAATTTTGGGGGAAGGTGAGAAAAGATAAACAAAGAGGTAGGGGTTTAGGTTTTCCGACGGCCAATTTAAATTTACACAAAAATATCCCTGAAGGAATTTATATTTCTAAAACTAAAGTGCAAAAGAAAACATACCCTTCAGTTACTTTTATCGGCAAAGTGAAAACCTTTAACGAGAAAGAATATAAAGCAGAGACTTTCATTCTGGATTTTGATAGAAACATATATAACCAGTGGATCTCAGTAACTCTTCTTAAAAAAATCCGTTCTAATAAAAAATTTAGTAACAAGAAAAATCTAATAAGGCAAATGAAAAAGGATGAAAGTTTAGCTAGAAAATATTTTCCTGTAACCGGGGTTGACAAAACGTACGGAAAAGCGTACACTATATTATTATGAATACAGTTTCAGCCACAACTGCTAGAACTAAATTATTTGATTTAATTGATGAAGTCTCTCAATCTGGTAAGAGGATAGCTATAACTAAAAAGGGAGAGACTAAAGTAGTTTTAATGAGTGTAGAAGAGTTAGAATCATGGGATGATACAAATGAAATCTTGGCTGATAAGAAGTTGATGAAAAATCTTAAAAAGGCAGAAGAAGATATTAAAAGGGGGCACTATATTACCTTTGAACAGCTCAAAAAAGAACTTAATTTAAATGTTTGAACTCCGAATTTCCCCCAAGGCAGAGAAACAAATTAAAAGACTAAAGAGACAATATCAAATAGAAATTATAGAAGTTCTGAAAGAGATAAAGGAAGACCCGCACCTTGGTAAACCTTTAACAAGAGAGCTGATTAAAAGATTTGTCTACAAATTTAAAGTATATAGGATCATTTATATTGTGAATTTAAAGGATGATGTTGTAGATATTCTTGAGGCCGATCACCGTGGGAGAATATATAATTAAATTTTAGCTGATCCTAGCTAAACTGACCCTTGACGGTTAAGCTTATTTATGTTAAATTAACCACAGTTTAATAGAAAAGATAGAGGCGTACGGATACGTATGCTTCATTTTGTTGACTCTGGTTATTGCGGTGTAAAATCTGTCCAAAAATCCGCTTTAGCGGAAAAATTGAGGCCATCTACTAATGTTAGGAAATAACTCTATTGATATAAATGAACGCAGATATTGGACACAAGCACCTAGCTTAGTTCCTCAACTAAATTTAATCCAAATTCAATTAGATTCATATCATTGGTTTCTTAAAGAAGGTATTAAAGAAGTACTTGCAGAGATTTCTCCTGTTGAAGACTTCACAGGAAAGAACTGGACCCTGGAACTCGGGTCCTTTTATTTTGGCAAATCAAAGTATACTGCTGAACAAGCCAGGGAAAAAGGTGTCACTTATGATGCCCCTTTAAAAATCGAGGCTATCTTAATTAATAAACAAACCGGCCAAAGAACCAAGCAGGAAGTGTTTTTAGGTGATATTCCTCAAATGACTGATAAGGGTACGTTTATTATTAACGGTGTGGAAAGAGTTATTATTAATCAGCTGGTTCGTTCTCCCGGCGTGTTTTTTCAGGCATTAGATGATCCGATTACCGGTAAGAGATTATATTCTGCTGAGATCCGTCCGTATCGAGGTTCCTGGCTGGAATTTTCCGTTTCAAGAACAGGAGTTTTAACTGCTAAAATAGACAGAAGAAGAAAATTTGCTGCCACCACATTTTTACGGGCCTTAGGCTTTTCTGAAACTCAAGAAATAATTGATCTATTTAAAGACATAGATTCCCAAGAGAACAAGTTCATTGAAACCACCCTTTCTAAAGATCCAACTATCAATACAGACGAAGCATTACTTGAAATATTTAGGAAAATGCGCCCAGGTGATCCTGTTGTTTTGGAAAATGCCAAAGCTTTGCTCGATGGAATGTTTTTCAACTCCAGACGGTATAACCTAACCAAAGTGGGCCGCTTCAAGATCAATAAGAGGTTAGGTTTAGATATGCCTAATGCGGAAGAGAGCTGGATATTAACCAAAACAGATATTATCGCAACTTTAAAATACTTAATTAAATTAAATTTGGGTGAAGGAAAAATAGACGATATTGACCATTTAGCAAATAGAAGAGTCAGATGTGCCGGGGAATTAGTGCAACAAAACGCTTTTAGAATTGGAGTCTTGAGACTTGAGAGGATTATTAAAGAGCGGATGAGCTTAACTGCTGTTGATCAAGAGGTTGCTCCAGGAGGTTTAATTAACGCCAAGCCTGTTATTGCAGCTATCAATGAGTTTTTCCGTTCCTCACAGTTATCCAGCATTTTAGATCAGGTCAATCCCTTATCGGAATTGGATCATTTAAGAAGATTGTCTGTTATGGGAGCAGGCGGTATCACCAGAGATAGAGCTTCCTTTTCGGTTCGCGATATTAACCATTCTCAATATGGCAGAATTGATCCTATCCGTTCACCGGAAGGACAAAACATTGGACTGGTGACTTATCTTGCTTTATATGCCCACATCAACGAATATGGCTTTTTGGAAACGCCATATAGGAAAGTGATAGTTCAAAGAGATAATCCACAGGTGACAGATGAAGTAGCTTATTTGTCGGCTGATGATGAGGAAGACTATCATATTACCGAAGCTACTGTGGTAATTGATAATAAGGGTTATATTTTGGACAAGCGTGTTCCTACCCGTTTTCAAGGTTCTTTTTATGAGGGGGAAGCAGCTGAAATTCAACTGATGGATATTTCTCCTCAACAAATTTTTGGCACATCCGCTTCATTAATTCCCTTTCTGGCTAATGATGATGCCAACAGAGCCCTAATGGGTACTCAAATGCAATGTCAGGCTGTGCCGTTATTGCGCCCGAGCGCCCCAATTGTGGGAACAGGTATGGAAAAGGTGGTAGCTGAAAATATGGGTAGGGTTGTGCGGGCACCGGAGGATGGAATAGTGACTTATGCTGATGGTAAGAAGTTAACCCTTAAGACTACTAAAAATGAATATAAGTACGAGATCAAGAAATTTGTGCATTCTCCTCAGGGTACTTGCTATTCTCAAAAACCGATGGTCGGAAGCGGAGTTAAAGTTAAAAAAGGTGATTTACTAATAGATGGAGCAGCTACCCAAAACGGAGAGCTGGCTTTGGGTCAAAATCTTCTGATTGCCTATATGAGTTTTGACGGTTTAGGGTACGAAGATGCCATTGTGATTTCTGACAAATTAGTTAAAGAGGATCTGCTAACTTCAATCCACATTGAAGAATATGAAGTTGATGTAGTTGAGACTAAACTAGGACCGGAAGAACTAACCCGTGATATTCCCAATGTCTCTGAAGACGCCTTGGCTAATTTAGATGAGCAGGGAATTGTGAGAATAGGTGCTGAGGTTGGACCCAATGATATTTTAGTGGGTAAAGTTCAGCCTAAAGGTGAAACAGAGCTAACTGCTGAAGAAAGATTACTGCGAGCTATCTTTGGAGAAAAAGCTAAGGAAGTTAGAGATACTTCTCTCCGCATCCCTCACGGCGAAAGAGGAACGGTTATTGGAGTACAAATTTTATCAAGAGAAGAGGGGGACGAGCTCGATACAGGTACTTTAATGAGAATTAAGGTAAAAGTGGCTCAATTAAGAAAGGTGACAGAAGGGGATAAACTGGCAGGTAGGCATGGAAATAAAGGAGTTATCTCTAGAATTGTACGTGAGGCTGATATGCCGCATTTGGAAGATGGTACTCCTGTTGATATTATAATTTCGCCACTCTCAGTCCTTTCCAGGATGAATCTAGGACAACTACTCGAGACTCACTGGGGTTTTGCTGCGTCCAAACTAGGTTATAAGATTGCAGCTCCAGTATTTGAAAAAATACCTGAGGATCAACTGATTGAGGCCCTAAAAAAGTCAGGTATTCCGGCTGATGGCAAGGTTAGATTGATAGATGGTAGAACCGGCCAGCCTTTTGATCGAACCATTGTCGTCGGCAAGAATTATATTCTTAAATTAATCCACATGGTGGAGGAAAAGATTCATGCCCGTTCCACCGGACCTTACTCTTTGGTGACCCAGCAGCCACTGGGCGGAAAAGCTCAGATGGGCGGACAAAGATTGGGAGAGATGGAAGTTTGGGCACTGGAAGCATATGGGGCAGCTAATATTTTACAAG
>CAZYBP010000009.1:11903-26839 GCA_964645555.1 uncultured Gammaproteobacteria bacterium | reverse complement strand
TTTATTCAAACATTGCTGTTTTTTACAGGTTTTATATTTATACATCTTTTATAATGATGGGTCAACTAAGATTAAATGGATCAAACTATACCAAAATTGTAGATTAATTAGAAAAAGGTAGTAACTTCCAAAATTCCTTGGGGTACAATATGGCTGAAATGAAATCAGGTTGTAAAGCCCCAAAATCAAGGACGTTTAAGCCTGCGTGTACTGTTTTTTTAATGGTGGCAGGATAATAATAAGGATAAGATAAAGTAAAGTTAAACGGATAATCCGGCAATAGGCCTCTAACTTCTATTTCATCCGAGACTCCGCCATTTTTTAAAGTGATAGTTTTGGAGCTTTCACCATTTACTCCGGAGATTTTCAATATATAATCTCCGGCTAAATCCTTTTTCCATTTTAGGGAAGACTTTATCATCAGTATTACAGGAGATTTAACTTCTCCGCTAAATTCTAAAGGGGTAGAATCAAATTGCTTTTCGCCTGAAAACAGATTCAAGGTTACTTTAAAATTACCCTGCTCCGGTGTTTTCACCCTAAAATTAAATGCATATTCCTGACCTGGTTCAATTTTGACTCCAGCAGGCAGTTCAAGTGTTTGCATCCGAAGCTGCTGGCCACCTTGAAGGGGCACTAATTTCAGTGGGTTTCCGTCATTCCAGATTGACTGTCCGGTATTTTTAAAAACCAGGGAAATATCATAGGTTTCACCTGCTACCAGTGAACTATATATTTCACCCTTAACCAGTTGAGCTTTATTTTCTTGAACCGGTTTACCGCTAGCTTTACTTAACTTTGCTATGGTTTGGTAAAAAGGATAATAGTCAGGATATGCTACACCTAAAATATTAAGCAGGGGATTTATTTGTTTTTCACCGGTGGCTTTTTTAAAGGAAAAATGATCAAAAGGAAGTTCCTGGTAATTTAACAAAAATGGGGTGACTGCTACAATTTGGCCATCACTCCAGGCAGACTCAAATGCAATCCTGAAATAATCAGAAATAATATCAGCCTTAGGTAGGGAAGGATCATAGGTTAATCCTTCAGCATGCTTCCAGCCCGTTTCAGTTATAAAGATTGGCAGCTTTTCGGAAATACCTAATTCGCTTAAGACCTGTAATTCCCATTGCCAGGTTCTGATTGTGCCCCTGCCTTGGGCATTGGGAGAGCCAATAAAACCAGGGTTGGGATAAGAGTGGGAAACCCAACCATCCAATTTATCAAAAATGCCTGGTACTGCTTGAGCCATTTGCTGTAAAAAAGTATATTCATCAAGATATGAGGGCGGTTGAAAGGGAGCAGAAGCATCAAGTCCTGCATTGAGTACAAAAAAGTCCCGATTTTTGTTTTTAAGTGCTGTAATAGTCTTATCTAAAGTTTCTGCGTATAATTTAGCGTCAACAGAATTACCCCATTCGCGGGCATGATTAGGTTCATTATAAATGACAACATATCTGTTTTTGGTTGGCCAGTTTAGATTATCTAGAAAGTCAGCCCAGGCTTGCTCCTCACCGTCATAAGGTCTTTTCCAGAAATCTCCTTCAGGCTGGGTAGCTAAACGGACAATAGGGATTAAGTGTCTTCTCCTTAGATCATTAAAAAACTCCTGCCATTTTTGCTGATTCCTATCCTTGCTTTCTATTAAAAAAGTTATATAACCCCAATCACCACCGGAAGAATTAACCAGTTGGGCAGAGGGTGAAGATTCATCCGGGGTAGCTTGGATAATATGAATTCCAAATTTATTATTAGGAACAGATAAAGGATCATAAGTGGCATAGGCAGGATGAATCATGAATAATGAAGCAAGAATTATGGATAAGATAATGAAAACCATTCTAAAGCCTTGACTTTTGTATTTTCTTCGGGTTATGTTAAATATCATGCTGGAAATTTTAGAACCTATTAATGTCTGGGTGTTTTTCAAAAAAAATCTCATAAAACCTCATTTATTTTTTTGGAGAGGCAGGAAAATTAAAGTAGACAAAATTAATTTAATCCATACCTCTAAAAACGGCAGTAGCCTATTTTATCATTTTTCTATTTCCTCAGGAGGGAACTTTTATAGATTGAAATTTGATACCAACAAGTTGGATTGGTTTTTGGAAGCAGTAGAGGAAGGGTAGGAGAATGTCAAAACTCAAATATCAAATTACAAATATTTGAAATTATGCATAGAGCTATCTTACATATCGATTTTAACTCATACTTTGCCACTGTGGAGCAGCAGGCTAATCCAAGGCTTAGAGGAAAACCTGTTGGGGTAACTGGTGGGGACCGTTTAAAAAGAACAGTTTTAGGGGCTGCCTCTGTGGAAGCTAAAAGGTTTGGGGTTAAAACCGGCATGCAAATTTGGCAGGCAAAACAACTTTGCCCCAGCCTCATTTTAGTTCCCGGAGACTCTGATAAGTATTTGGAGTGTACTAAACGTTTTTTGGCTATTCTGAAAGACTACAGCCCCTATTTGGAAGTGTTTTCAATAGATGAATGCTTTCTCCAGTGTATCGGTATATCGCTATATCAGTGTGTCGGAATAGCAAAGGATATCAAAAGAGAAATTAGAGAAGAAATTGGAGAGTGGATAACTTGTTCCATTGGTATTTCTTATAACAAATTAATGGCAAAGCTGGCCGGGTCTTTACAGAAACCAGATGGTTTAGTTGTTATTGAGGATACCAAAGCAGCGATGTTTATTTTAGACAGAATAGAACTTGATGAAATCTGCGGCATTGGCCCAAGGATTAAAAAAAGGTTGAATAATATAGGGATATTTAATTTTAAACAATTAAGGCAGGTGCCTAAAGATGCTTTGCTGGCTTCTTTTAAATCTTATGGACAGGTTTTATATAACATGGCAAGAGGAATTGACCATTCTGAAATCACCCCTTTTTATGAAAAAGAAGAGGTTAAATCAATTGGACACAGGCATACAATTGATCATGATACAGATAATCCTCAAGAAATTAAACAAATTCTTCTAAAATTAACAGAACTTATTGCCAGAAGGTTAAGAGCTAAAAACTTAGTCGGTAAAGCCATTCACTGCTGGTACCGGCTGGCATTTGAGCCTTTAAACCCTACGTCTCAATATATTTCCACCTCGGAGGCAGGAGTGAACGGAGGCGTTGGGAGTATATTCGTTGGAGAGGGAATGCAAACAACAATTGCTTATACCAATGATGGATTGGAAATATTTAAGGCAGCCTGGAAAATTTTTGATCAAATTTGGGATAGAGGCAAAATTAGAATGATTGGCGTTTCTATTTCCAATCTCAAACCCCTTATTCCTCAGAATTTAAGTTTACTGGAAGATGACCAAAAACAAACAATTATTACAAAAACTTTAGACAAAATTAATGATAAATACGGTGAATTTACCCTGCAAAGAGGGGTCTTGCTAAAATCTACCAAAATTTCCCGTAAACCTAACCCATTTTTATCTGACAGAAGGTTTAAACTCTAGCCGATTCTTTGTAGAATAGAAAGTACACCTCTATAATCTTCTTCACAAGAAGCTTGCGCAAATCTGGCAACGACTAACTCAGCTATGGAGTACTGTGTTTCTATAAAGCTTGGTTTCTGTACATCCAAAGGTAAAACAACCCATTTTTGTAATTTAACCGGTGTAGGAATTTTATAGCCTTCTATCCAACCTGGATCAGGTCTTTTATTTGTTAATAAGCTAAACAGGACTCTATAATGAGGAGGCCACCTAAATGATTCTGTTATTCCCCGCCCTGATTCAGAAATAGCAAACCCCCTTTTTATCGGATCATATTTATTATGCCTGACTATGACAGAATTTTGGCTGTGACCCAAGATAACATCAAACGGATCCTCCAGAATTTCCTCATCTGTAATATGTTCTATCCCAAAGTGGTTTACCCATAGCCTGGCAGTTGACATTGGCACCTTAAAAGGTGTGACTGTCAAACCATTAGCCAATAACGGCTGGTTGTCAGTTTGCATCCTGATAATGTCACCAATTGCTGATCTTATTTCTAGCTCTGTGGCAATAACCATGGTGGGGATTATAACGCAACAAGCTACAAAAAGCTCTTCAGCTTAAGCTTTGATACCTTGTCTCTTGGTATCCGAAGATGATAGCTTTATATAATGCAGTGGCAGGATACAGTTTTAACCATAGGGCAAGTAGTTTTTTCATTTGCCTTAATTCCCACCATATTTAATAAACAGAAACCTGCTTTATCTTCCAGCTTAATCAGCGGAGTATTTTTAATGGTATACGCCATTGTTTTTGCTACTCTTTCTCTTTGGTTTACAGTTATTCCGACTATACTAACCGGTACATGTTGGTTTATATTGGCCTATCAAAGATATAGAAACGATAAAAAGAAAAAGTCTTAAGTTGCATCTTTTAGAAAAATACTCTATCCTCTTAAATTAATGCATATTTTGGTGACTGGTGGCGCCGGGTTTTTAGGTTCTCATCTTTGTGATAAGTTAATTGAAGATGGCAATGATGTTTTGTGTATAGATAATCTTTTAACCGGCAATGAAAATAATATTAAGCATTTGGAGGGAAACCCGAATTTTAAATTTATAAAACTTGATGCGGTTGAAATAAATCCAGAGATCCTTCGCTCCGCTCTGGGTGACACAACAATTGATCAAATTTATCACTTAGCTTCACCTGCTTCTCCAAACCAAAATAGTCCAAAAAGCTACCATGCTTTAGCTTTTGAAACCATGAAGGTCAATACTCAGGGCACTTGGAATTTATGTGAACTGGCTGTTAAATTAGGGGCAAAGTTTCTATTTGCTTCAACCTCAGAAGTTTATGGTGATCCTTTAGAACATCCACAAAACGAAGAATATAGAGGAAATGTTTCTACTACCGGCCCGCGGGCTGTCTATGATGAGGCCAAAAGGTTTGGGGAAACTGTAGTGTCTGCATTTGTCAGATCAAAAGGGCTTGATGGAAAAATTGTTAGAATTTTTAATACTTACGGTCCTAGGATGGATCTAGATGATGGTAGAGTAGTGATTGAGTTTGTCCAAGCAGCACTGGCAAACAAACCATTTCCTATTTTTGGTGATGGTACACAAACAAGATCCTTTTGCTATGTATCTGACTTAATTGAAGGAATAGTAGCAGCTATGGAAAGAGGGGAGACAGGTGAAATTTATAATTTGGGAAATTCCAAGGAATTTACGATTTTGGAATTGGCTGAAGAAGTTCAAAAATTGATAAAAACCACTTCTCAAACAGAATCGGTACAAAGTTTACCTGAAGATGACCCTAAACAAAGATGTCCGGATATTAGTAAAGCAAAGGAAAAATTAGGCTGGGAACCAAAAATTCAACTTGAAGAAGGCTTAAAAAAGTTAATTGATTATCTGCAAAATCCCCTATAGCAGCCCCAAATGTTTGAGAATTGGAACCAGTTTCTAGACTCATTACATGCTTGGAGGGTGTTGCTTGGAAACAGCTTCAAGTCTTAAACCTATTCAGGAACCTAACCTTAACAAAACAACTTTGGTGCTGCGTAGGGGATTACTTCGACTCACTTCGTTCGCTCAGTACCATGGTCGAACAAAGCCGTCTCCATAGCCATACAAAAACAAAAACGCTCCAGATTGACTGGAGCTTATTTTGTTTGCGCCCCTGGAGGGATTCGAACCCCCAACCTAGTGATTAGAATTCACTTGCTCTATCCGTTAAGCCACAGGGGCAATAATTCCAAAATTCTCTAAAATTCCTAATTTCCATCCCATTATCTTTCTAAATAAGTTTTTATCAGCTATAATAATTCTACAAGTCCCCATATAGGATGGATTTCTTCTTCCTTTTAAAGGAGTCTCTTTGATACGTGTCTTATGAAATTTGAATAAAGGTATACCAGTAAGCTCAGACCAAAATTTCTCCGACTCTTTTTTATCATGTAGAGACATAATGCACAGTGCAATTCTGAACTTTGTTTCAGGAACTCTACAAATTTCTCTCAACCATCTCATCATAAACTGAATCATTAAAGGATCAGAATTTGTAAAACCAATTCTTTCTCTACTTTTATCCCCTTCTGCCCAGTACAACATTATACCCTCCGAGAAGAAAGGTTCCAAAAGCTTCTCTCCAACTTCATTTTTAGCAGTGTTTACAATCCGTTTAGTAAGCTCAATTCTTTTTTGACGATTCTTGAATGCTCCCTTCAATCGCCCCTTAGCAGCTCCCAGTTTAATTTTGGCAAATAATCTCTCTTTTTGCTTATCAGTTAGTTCAATATCCTTAAGCCATCCATTTAAGGTGCCTTTTGGAAGATTAGGAATCTTTTCTCTAATCTCGCTAAAGCTGAATCCCTGTTCTCTTAATTGGCGAGCCAAAATTCTATCATTTAACCTAGCTTTCATACATGGTAATGTATATACACAGTATACCCTAGTTGCCTGTTCAGTTGTCAATGTGCAAAACTTAAATCTCTTGCTCTATCCACTGAGCTATGGGCGCAAACCAAAGATTATTTTATCAGAATTAGCATTTGACATCCAGCATAATAGTTTGGTAGTGTAGATATGTGATTACTGCCAAAAGAATTTCTGCTGCTACAACAATTGCATTTATTTGTTTCGTTCTCCTGGCTTCTCTGGTTATTAAACCGTTATTTGCCCAGGATTCCACTACTTCAGCAACCAGCAACAAGAAAGATCTTATCCAGCAAAGAATTGAAACAAGAAAAGAAGATGTTCAAACTAGAATTGAAACCCGTAAGGAAAATGTCCAGGCCAGGGTTGCTTCCAGAGAAGCTAACATTAAACAGAAGATAGCCGATAGAAAAGAAAAAATCGCCTCAAGGCAAGCTGCATTAAAAGAAAAATTACAAACCTTCAAGGATAAAAGGAAGGCTGAAATTGCAGAGAGGATAAATACTAACCTAAATAGGATTAATACCAATCAAACAGACCAAATGTTAAAACATTTAAATACCATGTCCACAATTTTGGATAAGTTAGAAAATCAGGTAAACCAGGGTAACCCTTCCATAAAGGATCCTGATGCAACAAAAGCTGCTATAGCCGAAGCCAGAGATATGGTAGCCAATGCTACTGCCACGGCACAAGGACAAGCAGCCAATGATTACACAATACAAGTAACCTCGGAAAGTAAAGTAAAAGCAGATGCTCAGACCCAACGTACACAATTATTTAATGATTTAAAAGCTCTCAGACAACAGGTTATTGAAGCCAAACAAAAAGTTGCAGATGCCATAAGGGTTGCAAAATCAGGCAATATAGTTAAGGAGGCAACAGCCAGTGGACAATAACCAACCAACCCAACCTACGACTCCTACCAGCCAGCCCTCTCAGGAGGCCCCAGAAACTTTTCCGCAGCAACCTGCACCAGCTGCACCACAACCCAACCTAACAGCTGTTCAGGAAGCGCAAAACCAAGAAGGTAGTAAAATGATTTGGTGGCTAGTTGGGGGATTAATAGTGATAGCTTTGCTAGTAGGAGGGATTTACTGGTTTTTGAGTAAACAACAAACCAACCAGCAAGCTATTCAACCTCCAGTTAAACAGGTGGAAACACAAGTAACAACAGACAGTTTAGATCAAGATCTTAGTGTAGTTGATGTGGAATCCTCAGGCAGCAGTGACTTTAATGAGGTAGATCAGGATCTTCAAGGACTCTAAATATTATTTCTTTTTTAAGGATTTTTTCTTAGCAGCTTTTGGCTTCTTGTCTACATTAACAGCTTCTTCTACAGTTTCTGTTGCAAAAGCTACTTTTTCAAAAGCATTTGGGGCTAGCATCATTAATATTTTATCCAGCTTATTATTTAACTCCACAAACTGCTCTTTATATTGAGGCTGAGATGAAAATTGTTCCCGATTTCTATTTCCACCAGTCTTTTTATCTCCAAAACAATTACTGCAATAAATAGGCTTACCACTGGTTGGTTGGAAAGGAACTTTACAACTATTACCACACTCATCACATATAGCATCAAACATTTGCTTATCTGCAAAACTACTTGGTCTTTCAGAACGCCTATTTTCAAATCTTCTGGAATCAGAACCTCCCCGATTGTTTTCAAAACAATTACTGCAATAAATAGGCTTACCACTGGTTGGTTGGAAAGGTACTTCACAGTTTTGTCTACAATTGTCACAAACTGCCTGATGCATTTGAGCAGGGCCTCTTGAATTTCGATCATTAAAGCCTCTTCTCTCAAAACCTCTTCCTCCACCAGATCTGCTACCACGGTTAAAATTTCCCATAGAGAACATTGTACCATCTAATGATTTAATATGTGTAAGCAAAATTAAATGGTATAGTACATTAATGCCCGGTCTTTTTAGGTATAAATTTCTATTAATTACATGTATTATACTTTTGGGATTTGGTATTTATTATTTTATTAATTTGCAAAATCAAAAACCCAAATTTGGTCCCCCTAAAACCATTAATGTTTCAGGTAAGCAGAAAGTAAAATACCCCCAGGATTACACCATTGTCATGGTTGGTGATTCAATGACAGAAACTTTGGGTAACAGTGATGAGCTTAAAAAATTCCTGTCTGATTATTATCCTAATAAATCTTTTGAGGTTTTAAATTATGGCTTTGGGGCAACTAATATTTTGTCTGTAATGGATAGGATAACCCAAGAAACTGAGTACGGCCGTAAATTCAGGGCAATAGAGGATATTGATTATAATTTAATTCTGCTTGAATCCTTTGGTGAAAATCCTCTTTCTCAATATAAATTAGAGGGAGGATTAAGGCGTCAAACCGAGGAGCTTGACAAAATTGTCAGTATACTTAAATCAACCAATCCCAAAGGAAAAATTGCTTTTGTAGCCACTATCTCTCCAAACAAGGTAATATTTGCTCAAAGTCAGGTAGATTTATCAGCAGAAAAAAGGACTGAATGGGTAAAAGAAAGAATAGCTTATATGCAAAATCATATTGCATATGCTAAGGGTCATAATATCCCTATTATTAATATTTTTGAAAAGTCGCTAATGGGTAATGGTGACGGAAATCCGGATTATATTAATACAACTGATTTTATCCATCCATCACCTACAGGAATTGTTTTTATAAGCAAGCAAATTGCAGAGTTTATTTACAACAACAATATTTTCCCTCATTAAATCAGCTATGTAACCTACATATTCATTGTTAAGAGGTAGTACTAGCTATTAATCCATGGAGGGTATAGTTAGTTCTTCTGGAGGGTTAATTCCCAGGTTTTCTTCTACTTTAGTTAACCTTTTATCCAATCTTCCGATATGATCTTCATTAGCTACATATCTGTCAGCATAGCTTTTTACTGTAGTTTCAATATAAGTTAGAGAAGGCAGCACTCGTGTATCAATAGTGTTTTTAACTTCATTAAGCTCTTTTCTTAATTCCTCCTGCCCACTTCTTAATTCCTTGCTGAAGAGGTTTAACAGTTTGATCTAAAAGCTGTTTAAAGTCATCATTGGTCATTTAATAATAGTAATACTTCTAAATTTAGTGTACAAGAGAGATTTTGTGTATCAAACCTAATATTATACAATTAATGCAAGCAAATTCAGCTACTAAAGTAACCCACCTTTTAGAATTCTAAACTTCCTGTTTGTTTCCCAAATTCTTTTCAACTTATCAAAATTTTCATCAGGTTTTTGCATTAGCTTAGCCAAATTATCAATCTCTTTTAATTCTTTCTCAGTTAATTTATCCATTCTTCCCCAGGCATATGATGGGCCTTGCTGATAAATAATTTCATTATTCATTAAAGCATGCAAGTCATGAAACAGCTGCCAACCAATTGTGACTAAACCTTCAAATCCGACAGCATCCTTAAAATAGCTACCTTCAATCTTTCCTGTTCTAACAGCAATCCAAGCATCAGCAGAAAAATCAAAAATACCTTCAGGTATATCAAAAGGATCAAATTTAAGATAACCTTCTAAACTACCGTCAACGTCAATTGTGACAAAGCGGCACTGTTTTTTATCCCAATATTGGTTGATCCAATGGTCATCACTTTTACCTTTCTCCAACCCCTCAGCTACAAAATATGGAGCAAAACCTGCCCTACAGCGCGTGGGTATTCCTTTTATCTTTAATATTGAAGCCATTAAAATAGCCGTAAATCTGCAAGTGAGGATTAACTTATTTTCTACAGCTCTATCTAAAACAAGACCTCTGGAGTCTCTTCTAAAAAGTTCAGCTAGCATCGAAGCAGCTATTGGAAAGATATCATCCTCAGCTTGCCTGTACCAGGGAACCTTAGTCATATCCCCATACCTTAAATCTTTATTTGATCCGGTGTTTCCATTTTCCAAGGTTAATCTATGAACTAACTGCTTTCTAACTAAAAGTCCTATTGCTCTTACATCATCCGGCAACTGCTTTTGTAGAATATCTTTATATAAACCCGGGTCTGTATATTGTCCAAACTGAAGGCAGTGATCTAATATTTTCTTATCCATTGAAGTTGTTTATTTTTCATTGATTATTTATTGTAGGAGTGTGGTGAAAACTACTTAATATTAATTAATTCAACCTCAAAGATCAAAGTTGAATTTGCGGGGATAGTTCCAACTTCACTGTCTCCATAGGCTAGTTGTGGAGGAATAATAAGTTTTCTTTTACCTCCAACTTTCATTCCAACCACTCCCATATCCCAACCTTGAATTACTTCACCAACACCAATCCTTGTTTCAAAAGGTTCACCTCTGTCATAGGAGCTATCAAATTTTTCACCGTTTTCTAAAGTACCGAGATAATGAATAACTACATAGTCTCCGCTTGTGACTTCTTTACCAGTCCCTATTTCTATATCCTCAATCTTAAACAATGTTTCTGCCATAGAGTTTCTAGTGTGCACTAATAATAACTCATAAGCGCTTAAGCTTCCAGATGTACTTTAGTTAAACTGCTGTCTTGACATTCCAGTTACTGGAAGGTGTAATGTCATCTTATGAATATAAGTTTAACCATAGGACAAGCTTCAAAAGAAGTTGGTTTGCCTACAAAAACTATTAGATATTATGAACAGGCAGGAATCTTTAAGCCTTTAAAAAGACAGGATAATCAATATAGAATCTTTACAAAAGAAGATATCAGGCGGCTAAAATTAATAAAAGAAACCAGAGCTTTAGGCATACCCTTAAAGGAAGTAAAAAAGATAGTAGATACATGTTTGGAGAAGGGCTGCAAACATGCTAGAGATTATATAGAAATACAGCTTCCTCAATATATTTTGTCCATAGATAAAAAAATAGCTGAGTTAGAAGGTTTAAAACAACAACTTACATTTATTAGAGATCATTTTAATGAAGTTCAATTAAGTAATACGACAATTAGTCACAAAAGAACAAATCCTAATAGATAAAGAAAGGAGAAATCTTATGGGAAGCTGTTGCTAAAATATACTTTCTATCATCATGCTAGCTGATGATAGAGTAGAAGCTTTCTACTTAACAGTTGCGCTCACAAATGATTCCGATGGTTCGGGCCGGTCTTCTCAAAATCCAAAGATATTTTTTCTGCCATCACGTATATTCGGGCAGCACCCAATTTTATTTTTTCCTTAATTCCTAAGAAACACTCCTTCTAGTGGTGCTGCCCTCAGTTATGGGTCTTTAAGACCGAAGGTCTCAAGCTTGCTTATACCTGGACTAGCGGGGGTGGCGGAAGCCGCCAGAAAAAGTTGGTTATCGTACGAAATTAACCTTACCAGTAAGGCTTTCGTTTTGATTCTGCCAATTCATTCCCTGCTTCTTTTTCTAATTGCCTAGGAGATAAACCGCGACTGAATCTTAAATCAGTTTCCTGTACTAGAACTTTATCTAGAAGGTCTACACTATCCTTAGCTTTTGTGGGAACAACCACTTCCAGGATGTTTTGGTTGTTTTCATAAGGCTGTGTAGCACCTAGTTTTGATGAAGAGTATACTTCTGAAGAAATTCTTAATGCATACTCACTTTCTCCTGAATCATGTTCTATATGAATTACCTTTACACTAAGCCTTGTAAACCTCTCATGCAATCCATATCTTCCATTAACAGCATCATTACCATCTCCTCCTCCCAAAACTTCCACATATTTATAGCAACCTGGATATCGATGCACCAATTCAAGTCCACCCACCGTGGATTGAAAATCTGAACCTGAACGAGTGCCCAATCTTTCCTTGATCGGTTCTATTCTGCCCATTCCTTCCCAGGCTGTTCTTTGAACATACTTTAATCTTTCGGCTATTTGGAAATCTTGTACAATTTTTAATGCCTCTCTTTCTTTCGCTTTGAATTGTTCTACTCGGTCTCTCTTTTCCCCTGCAACTCTTTCCTTTTCTGCTGTTAAAGCAGCCACCTGTGCAGCTCTTGCTGCTTCCATATTAATCTGTCTCTGGCGCTCAACAGCAAAATGTCCGTCTATTACTGATTGAATTTGATCTGCAAAATTTTCTAGTCCTACTGGAGGTTGAAGAGTTGGTTGCGTTTGTCCAACAAATCTTCTTAAAAATCTGGAGAAGCCACCTTCAGGCTTTTGAGGAGTAACAGAAGCAGTTTTACCAGTATTTCTTGGTGCTTCAGCTGACATAACAACTGGATTGTAGCCCTACAAGCCTAAAAAGTCAAAATTTGATATACTGCTGTCATGAAAAATTATAGTTCATATTTCATCGGAATCCCTCTCCCTCAAAAATATCAACAGGATTTTGAAACTTTACAGGCTGATGTTTCCCAAATCAGTCCTTTATTTAAAACAACCCACCCTAAAACTCCCCATATCACTGTTTATTACTTAGACAAACAGTCTCAATCTGCTTTGCCGGAAATAGCAAAAGATGTTAAAAAACATTTAGAGATACTAAAAGGAGCTAAATTAAAGGTTGGCAGTTTTGGGTATTTTGGAGAGGATAAGCCAAGAATACTATTTGTAGATGTTCAATATCCACCGGAGTTGCAGAAATTTAATAAGGTAATTTCAAAAAGCCTATCTATTTATTCTGCTTACGATAATAACCTGCCATTTCATCCTCACCTTACGGTGGCTTGGGTAGGAGATCCGGAAGCTCAAACTGCATTTCAAGCTTCCAAGGCAGAATTAACTTCCAGACTTAAAAAAGTAAGTTGGACATTTGATATTACGGAAATAGTTTTATATGGAGTTGATACTACAAAAAAGCCAGAATATCACGAAAAATTATTCATTTTCATAGTTAGATAAAATCCATCCAAATTGCAATTAATACGGACCTATTTAGGCACAAAAGTTCCCTCAAGGGAAGACATATTAAGCTTGTTAGTAGGTGAGGGGAGTAAGGAAACCTTGTAATTTCTCGCTCGGGTCGAAATTAGTGAACTAAATCGCTAATCGCTCATTAAGTCACAGTTCCCTGCCAACCCTATGAACAAAGAAGCCTCGGCAAACCGAGGTCTTTTCATGTTCAGAGCGGGTGAGGAAATTTCAGCCGTACTTCTAGGCTTGTTTAATGATACCTCTGAGGAAGCTAAATTATTAGTTTATCAGCTAGAGATTCTGAAAAACCATCTGAGGACAGTTTCAATTGCTGACGTAAAAACTTTCAGCATAATTAACCAGAGAAAACTTATATAGAAATGTGTATAATACAAATATATGACTAATACTCGTTTTAACTTTGCATTACCAGTTAATATCCTCAGGGAAGGTGATAGCTTCATTGCTTATACCCCTGCTTTAGATCTATCTACTGTCGGAGATACTTTTGAAGAAGCTCAACAGCGATTTGAGGAAGCAGTACAAATCTTCTTTGAAGAGATCAATGAAAAAGGTACCATAGATGAAGTTTTGACTGAACTTGGTTGGCAAAAGTATAAAAATGAGTTTACTCCTCCTGTAGTTGTTTCTAGTAAAACTCAGCAATTTTCCATTTCAGGTCTCCCTGTTAAATATGCCTAATATCACTCCTTTAAACTGGAAAGAGTTTGAAAAATTCTTATTGTATGTTGGATGTAAATATCAAAGACAAAAAGGTGATCATAGAGTATATTGGAGACCAGATCTTAAAAGACCAGTTATATTACCTACCTACAAAAGTTTACCTGTTTTTATCATTCGAAATAATTTGAGAACTTTGGGTATTAGTCACGAAGAATATTTAGAAATTCTAAAAAAGATTTAGATAACAATTTCCACAGTCAACCAATTCTGGTTTAAGCATTTGAGTTTAGCCTGTCCTAACAATCTAAATTCTCTTGGAGCGGGACACGCAAATTATTTTGAACTAATCCTGCTCAACTACCTATCTCATTTTAGCAAGTTAATGGATCTTTATCAAGCAGAGGAGGATGAGAAATGAGCGTTATGACAACCTTTTCTAGCCTGTTTGACGAAAAGACATTTTATCAAACGTTCTTGCAAGACCTGGAGAAATGCCAAAATGAAGTAATTATTGAATCCCCATTTATTACTGATTTACGAATGAGAACGTTTGATCGTATTTTTACAAAATTACTTAAAAGAGGAGTAAAAATCTATATTATGACCCGTGATCCAAAAGAACATGAGGAGTTTATGGAACCTCAATCTGAAAATGCTATTAAATGGTGTGAAACGGTAGGAATACAGGTTTTGCTATGTTTAGGTAATCATCATCGAAAACTGGCTATTTTAGATAAAAAAATCCTTTGGGAAGGAAGTTTAAACATTTTATCTCAAACACGAAGTCGGGAGATAATGAGAAGAATTGAAGATCAGGAATTAGCAATACAGATGTTTAATTTTTTGAAATTAAAGAAATTTCTTTAGAAAGTTAGGGATTTTATATCCAGGGCTTCGGCAATCTTTTTTAAGGTTTCGTAAGAAGGATTTATTTCACCACGCTCAATAACGGCATAATAGTTCGTATTCATACCAGCTTTTTCTGCCACTTGAGCCTGGGTCATTTTTTTCTTTTCCCTAGCTTCTTTTATTTTACGACCTAGA
>CAZYBP010000009.1:10765-11893 GCA_964645555.1 uncultured Gammaproteobacteria bacterium | reverse complement strand
CGACCTAAATTTTTTAAATCTTTTGGACTATCCATATGTAGATATTATAGCAAAGGACGATTGTCGAAACAAATTAAGGAGTATTTTGCTTATCTTCCCAGTCTTTTATTATTTTTAAGGATTCCTGTTCAAAGTCAAGAATATACTCAAGGTCTATTTTTCTGGTATTAAGTTGATTAAGTTCTTGAACGCTCGCAATTCCTTCATAATAACCCTTAGTTACCATGTCAGGCGTTTTTCTGCATGCTGAAACAATTCTTGAAATACCAGCCCAATTAGCTACAGAAAGACACATGACGCAACATTGAAGACTTCCATATAGGGTAGCTCCTACAAGATTTGTAGTTTGAATAATTTTACATGCTTCTCTGATAGAAGCAGTTTCAGCGTGACTTGTCGGATCATTTATAATATTACCAATACTAATTCCTTCAGCAATAACTTTTCCATCCTTTACCACAAGCGCACCTGCCGGAAAACCGCCTTTTTCAGCTGATACTTTGGCAAGTTCAATTGCCCTCTTAAGATAATTTTTGTCTTCGTCAGAACTCATACTAATTATGATTATATAACTTCTATGCCTAGTTTTCTCCTATCTTATAACATGATTTTTTGCTAAAATTGATCCATTATGCCAGACATAAATGAAGCTAAGACACGACAGAACATCATCGACCTACGTCTTGCAAAGGCTGGTTGGAATGTAAATGATCCATCACAAGTCACCTCAGAGCTTGATATTTGGGTTGGTTTACCAGAAGGTATTGAAGAACCTGAACATGAACATCAAGGCTTTCAATATGCTGACTATGTTTTATTAGGTGACAATGGTTATCCGTTAGCTGTTGTTGAAGCAAAAAAGACATCTAAAGATGCCCGAATAGGTCAAGAACAAGCCCGACAATATGCAGTAAACATTCAAAAAAATTCAGGTAAAGATATGCCTTTTGTTTTTTATACAAATGGGCACGATATATATTTTTGGGATACCGAGAAAACTCCTCCAAGAAAAGTTTATGGTTTCCCGACAAAAAAAGACTTAGAACGATTACTTTTTTTAAGAAAAAACGAAAAACCAATCTCACAAGAACTCATTGATCGTGATATCTCCGATCGTCCCTACCAAAT
>CAZYBP010000009.1:0-10755 GCA_964645555.1 uncultured Gammaproteobacteria bacterium | reverse complement strand
CATACCCTGACCTTTTTCAATATCATTTTTAGCCATGGAAAACATCATAGTAGTTTTACCCGAACCTGTTCTTCCGATAATATACATATGCGTTTCTCTTTCTTCTTCAGTCAAACCTATTTCAGTTTTAGTTTCTCCATAATTATTTTTGCCGAAGACAACATGATATTTATTCCCTTTTTTAAGGGATAACGGAGCAGGTAGGTTTTTGCTGTGAGATTTAACTAAATTCTCAGTATTAGTCATACTGGTAAAAGGAAAATGATATATTCCTGAAATTTCGGATATAGAAAGAATCGAAGTTTGTGATAGTAACCTTTTATTAAAGAGAAAAAACAGAAGTCGCTTTATTTTATTGATATTCAGAAATCTGTAACTTTTAAGTGCTTGGTATCCAGTTGATGCAAAAGTTGAAAATGAAGACTTAAAACCTTGTTCTCGCTCGAGTAAATCATTCTTATCTCTAAAAACCATCAGCAATCTTATAGATGTCTCAAACAATGGTTGGTTAATTTTAGAATCAATCGATTTGGCTATTTCCAGCTCAGAAGGAGATTTCGTGGAAGGGACTCTATAAGAGTTATATAAAATCCATTTTAGAAACCAGGGCGTTTTTAAGTATTTGATAACATCACCGTTAGATGAAATAAGTTTTGATATCTTTTTAGTGTCTTTAGCTTTTGCAGGGGACAGGACAAGCTGGAGAGAAATTAATTCACCCGGATCAAGTTTAGTCATCTGGCCGGTAATATATGCAATTGGGTCGTGCTTATCTAACTCGCTTTGTCTTTTAAGCGAAAAAGCAAAATGTTTGGAAAGTTTGAATTGGATGATCTTGTAAAAATATTTTTTAAAACTATCCGGATTTTCTGATAAATATTCATTGACTGTTTTAACTCTTAAATGAGGAAGATACGCTAATAAACTTTTTCTTAAAGTATTAACCCTTCTAGGTGAAGTTCTGATTAAATATCTGATACCCTCATTTTTACTTGAAACTATTTCAAGAGAAAATCTGATTTTAATCCCTAAAAGTTTATCCTTAATAGATCTTTGGTTTCCCAAAGAATGAATGATTGAAAAAAGCTGATCGGTAGTATAAGACTCTTTTTCGGTGAAAGAAGGCGGTGTAAGCTCTAAAAGAATTGACTGCTCTTTAAATGATTTCCTAAAAACATATATTCTGCGAAGTAATACCAATAAAGCTGTCAAACTAATAAGGCTAATCAAAAATAACGGAGAAAGAAAAAATGAATCCTGGAAAGAGAGATTAATAAAAAACTGCTTTATTTGCAGAAAAGCTTCGTTTATTAAATATCCAGCTCCCAATTTTTGCCAGTCTATATTTGTCATTTTAATTGGACAGGCTTTTAGGACAGGAAAAACTATTAACTACCCAAGATAATAGCAAATTATTCATGATTGTAAAGGAGAAATTCCTCATTTTGCTTATTAATCCCATAGTTGGTATAATCCTGCAACTATGTCTAGAGAGAGACTCGGGCCAGAACCAGATAAAAATAGAGAATTTGAAGAAGTTCGTTTTGATATAGCTTATAGACCATTTAAAGGGGTGCGTGATTTCTTTCATGCACCAAAAGGACAAAAGGTGCCCTGGATTACAGAAGATTACGAATATGGTCTCGCTTTGCGCAAAGGAATATCTCTGGATGGACTCAATGGCTTTATTGATGTGATAACGGATGAACCTACAAGTTGGATGCAATCATTGGTAGGTAAAAATTGTAAGCCAGTAGAAAAACCTCTTGGAGAAACTAATTTTGAATCAGTATATCGAGGAAATGGACAGGAAGAGTTTACAGAAGAACCTTGTATACTCCGTTTTGCTTTTCTCATGTACAATCCAGGCCAATATGCAAAACTTTTAGAAACCTTTACTGACGTTGAATTAGGTAAAGAAAAATATATACTTGTCTGGAATCAAAACAGACCGCTAGTAAAAAGGTGTATGCGTTATTTAGAGGAAGGTGGCAAAGAGTTATATATTGTGGAGAAAAATTTATTTAATTATAAGGAAATCGAAGAGGCTGAAGAAGATTTAGATGGCCCTCTTACAAAAGAAGAAATAGAAGAATTTGAAAAAATGGATGTTGGTAGGGTTACTTTTGTTTGGTTGCCTTTAGACCTTGCAAAACTACGGACAATAAAAGTTACTTTTCGCCGTTTAAATAACGGAGGAGATATGGACCAACCAGAAGTTCCAAATGATCCAGCTAAAGAACCATTACCTGTCGTAGTCTAATAACCATGGAAAAAGAAAGCCTAAGAGAACAACATCCCAGTTTTAAGCAGCTTAGTTTTCAAGATTGTTTGAGGTTTTTAAGAGATGATTGTAGTGATGAAATTCCTGAAGAAATATTAAATGGTTTATCACCGCAGAAATTGTATAAAGTTAGACGTAATTGGTGGATGGGAGTGGTTAGCGTTCTTGAACAAGGCCTTAGAAAAGGTGAAATTCCAGATTTGGAGTTACAAGGACAGGTTGATAGTTTTATAGATTATTACACCTCTGATCAATTTAAGAAACAACCTCTAACAAAGGCTGAAGATATAGCTGAAGCTAATAGAATCATTACTTTAATTCTTGGTGACAAACAGGAGGATATCAATCAAAATGAGTGAACGATACTCAAGAAGAGAATTCTTAGAGAAAGCAGGCAAGTTAGCTGTTGTCTTAGGTATCGCACCTGAGATACTTAGTGCGTGCGGTCCTACAAAAGTAAACGAACCAAGGTTTTTCGATGAGATTAAAAATCTTCCTCTATCTGAACAACTAAGAAGAGTCGATCAACTTTATTCAACTACGCCGTTAAGTAAGGAGGCCGCTGTAAATTATGTGACACCTCTTTGGGTTGGAGCATATACTCAATTTTCTGGTTCTGGATTAAGTCAAGATAAAATCTTATCTAATTTAGCTTTAACTTATGATATTTCTCAAAGGAAAGCTACTGTACAAGAACCTGGAAAAGTTGTAGTTAATCCTGTTACAAAAACAGTGGGTAAAATCGAGTTTAATTTTGGTTCATTTGAAAGTAATAAAAGTATTAAACATCCTGAAGTCAATCAAAGCGCCCCGGGCATAGTGTATCTCAGAAGTGGTTTTGCTCACGAGATTGGCCATTTTGATACTACTATGAAAGAAGATAGAGCTTTAGGAAAAGTAATCAATGATAATTCTATTGTTACTCCTAAAATAGATTACCCAGATTTACTTGTTCTAAATGCATTTACTTTTACAGGTATAAATCCTGATCAAAGTTACACCGTATTCTTTGATAGATTTGATGAAATGGCTACAGATGTAGTTTCATCCTATATTGCTTCTCGAGAAAATCTACCAGTTATAATGATTTATCCGCGTGCCTCTTATTTGCGGGATATGCTAGATTGGGTTAAATTCTCTTCTGATAACTACTTAGCTATGCATAGAAATTCGGATTTACCGGCCTTTGCTTTAGAATTAGGCAGGATATCTCAGGGCATGAATAAAACTACACAAAACCAAGATCAAGCCTTAATTGACGGCTTGAGGATAATAAGAATCTTTAATTCCGGAAATCTTCTCCAATTAACCCCATATTATCCAGGTATTAAAGAAGAAATTTTAGACAAACCTGTTAGATTAGTAAGATAATCTTAATTTTATTAGGAACTTCTAATTTTATTGCTTTTCCTCTTGACAACTATCGATATATGGATATATACTATCTATATATAGATAGTTAGACAATAAGCAAAATGAACTCAATAGAACAACAACTATTAATACCAGAAGAAAGAATAATCGCCCCCTTAGTTGAAGTCTTAAGTAAGGTTACTCCGGAACCTGAGACTATGTCCGATACATCTAAACCTATAACACCGGCACTTCGTCAATCTTTAGATGAGCTATTTCCTGAACAGAGATTTGAAGATAAGGATATTCAAAAAACAAAAGAAATCTTAGGCGCACTTGCAAATGAATTTAGTCCCGAACAATTAAGAGGGACTATTATAGAGCTTCAACATTTAGCTCAATCGTGGCTGGATGATTTTGAAAGAGAAATTTTTAAGGGATTAACATTAAAAGAAGTTTTGCATGAGAAAAGAGGCATATGAGAGATAAAAATGCTATATATGCAGATGGTAAAAGAGCGATTCTTTATCTAAGGGTCTCTACCGAGGAACAGGTAGATAACTTTTCTCTGGGAAGTCAGGAGGAAATCTGCCGAAAAGAAGCGGAAAAAAGAGGATATGACATCGTTGAAGTTTTTAGAGAAGAAGGAAGATCTGCTAAAACCATATTGGGAAGACCGGTACTGATCAATCTACTGGAATACTGCCGAAAAAATAAAAATAAGGTACATGCAGTGTTTACATATAGACTTGATAGAATTTCCCGACAAACTGCTGATTATTTAGCCATTAGGAAGAAACTGCTGGAAAATGGGGTAAATATAATCTCTTCAACAGAACCTACAGGTGATTCACCCACAGAAAAATTAGTAGAAACAATCCTAGCTGGATTTGCTCAATTGGATAATGACATAAGAAGCGAGAGAGCAAGGAATGGCCTAAAAGCCAGATTTCTTTCAGGCTTAATTAGCGGAAAACCACCACTAGGCTATATGTTTCAAGCTGGATTTGCAGTAAAAGACCCAAATACCTGGGACAAGATGAAAGATGCGTGGGACTTGATGGCGATGGGCAAGAAAAGCTCAAGGGAAATGGCAGATATTATGAATGAATGGGGATTGCGAGAGGTTTATAGCAAAAAAGAGCATAAGCTTAGGTCGCAGACTGTTTGTCGAATATTTCGGCTCAAGTTTTATGCTGGAATTCTTACTTCAATTACTTATCCAGAGGAAGTGAAAGGACAGCATGTTCCGATGATCACAGAGGAACATTTTTATAAAGTTCAGGCAATTTTAGATGGTCGTAATCCTAATAAGATAGCACTGGCAAGAAGAACTTTTGAGAACCCAGAGTTTCCCTTAAGAAGGATTATCAAATGTTCCAAGTGTGGTTGGGGACTAACAGGAGCGTATAGTCATGGTACCGGAGGAAAGTACGCTTATTATTGGTGTTCAAGCAAATGTAATTATAAGTGCATTCCTGTTGCAGAGCTAGAGGGTGCACTTATAGAGAAACTAAAGGAGATCGAACCTAAAAAAGAATGTCTTGACCTTTTTCTTCACTTTATAACTAAGTTATATCATGAAAGATTATCAAGACTAACAAAAATCAGAAATGAAGCGGATAATGAAATCGCAAATCTAAAGGCAATTAGGAAACAGCTAGTGGAGAAAAATTTAATGGGTGTTTACTCCGATGAAATATTTAAAGAACAAAATGGATTAATAGAAGATAAAATCATCAAGGCGCAAATAATCAAAGATGATACTACTATAGAAAAATATAATATAGATGCTGTTACTTCTTTTACAAGAGTTTTTCTTGCAGACTTGGGAGAAACATATAGAAGATCAACAATTCCACAGCTAAAAGTGCTTATTAGTTCAGTGTTCGTCGGTCAAGTGGCCTGGAACTATACGGGCACATTGGACTGCATGATTAGCCCATTGTATCAATATATTCAGGGCTTTTCTGGGGACACTGCCCCGTCTGGAGCGGGTGAGGGGAGTTGGACCCCTGACGTTCACTTTGGAAAAGTGACATTCTACCGCTGAATTACACCCGCAAACCTTAATATTCTACCAAATCCTCCTGCCACTTTTCCACATGTTTGTTCTTTTCTGTTTCCCTCATTTCACGACCTAAGCGATAGCTTAATTCTCTTAGGTTGTAAATCTTTCAGGTTCTTATGTGGGGCTGGCGGCCATATAGCATCCTGCCCATGCTCCAGGCTGAAAGCCCAGCCACAATTATCCCCAAAATTACACTGTTCCAGATTTGACCTGTGAATGTGAACCCGAGGATAAAAGGAGCAATGATAAGCCAAAGCCCTGCCAAAAGGTTTAGGCCATCTATCCATGACCATCTGGCCGGCATAAGGGCCCTAACTAACCCTAATACACCAATTACTATCCCTGTAGTCATATCATTGTTACTTGCGGCAGTATTGGCAAAACCCAATATTCCGGGAGCAATGATAAGCCAAAGCCCTGCCAAAACAACTAACCAGTTGGCGGTTGTTACTCTGTTTCTTTCTTCCATTTCTATTTCACCTCCTCAAGTTGCAACTTCAATCTATGCTATTTCATTTAAACTATAGATAAAATAGGGTAATAAATGGGTAAAGATAGAGGTTTTATACAGATTCTACTGTTTTTCCAATAGTTTCCAGCTTTGAAAGAAGGGTGAACCGCTCCATTCCTGTTAGACTCAATCCATTTTTCTTAAAGATTAATATGCCCTGGATAATTCTTCTGGCCAAAATAGCTTCCTGTTTTTTCAGGTATTTAATCTTATGGGTATTTCCAGACTCTGTAATCGTTAATGTGCCAAAAAAGGGGATAAAATCAACTCTTACATCGGTAATATTTTCTACTGCAAAGCTTTGCACTTCTTCTGGTCCCAGAAGGGGAATATCCAAAAAGGGTCTTGTGATAATGGAAACTTTGGCTACATCCACAATGACTGTCTTGGGTTCGGTTTCAAAAAAGTAATGTGTAGAAATTTTAAGCAGGTAATTTTGCGATTCATCAACCAGAGCCTCCATCTTCTGACGGCTTCTCTCGTCATTAACAGCTCCTTTGGATATTTCTTTGTGGGCTTCTGTTTCATCAGGAATAATCTTTTCTTGAATATCTTTTACAATATCTTCCTTAACTGCCTCAGCAGCTCTTGTATGCGCTTGTTTGGGTTTAGGCGCTTTTCTATTTGGAAAATAGATCGTGCCTTGAGGTTCCATCAGCTTATCCTAAGGTTTCAACATAAGACGCGAGATAAGGATTAGTAAGAACAAGTTAAGAGGGTTATTGAAGCTCGTAGCTTAAAGTAACTGTGATGTAAACCTCGGAGCTTCCAGGTTCTATTTGGGTAGTAGCGGAAACAGCTTTTTCATCTAATACTCTCATCGGTTGGACAATAGGCCGGGGAAAACCGCCAAAATTTTCAGTGTAGTTAATAATCTTACCCAGCCTAAATCCGGCTACCTGGGCAGCAGCCTGGGCTTTTTGTTTGGCTTCTGCCACTGCTTTTTGCCTGGCTTCATTTTCAGCCTTTGTTTTATCATCTACATCAAAAGAAACCCCGCTAACCTGATTTGCCCCATTGGCTATCAGTGTATCTATAACTTCATTTACCTTATCAATATTTCTAACCTTGATAGATAAATTGGTTGAGGCGTTGTAGCCGGTGATTCTCTGACTATTTTCCCTATAATCATAGTTTGGATTAATACTGTAATTGGTAGTTTTAATATCACTGCTATCTACTCCCAAACCTTTAACTGCAGATGAAACTTTATTAATTACGGTATTGATTTGATCCTGAGCTGCCTTGACAGTAGAAGCAGTGGCACTAATACCGGCATTCAAAGTAGCCACATCCGGTTGGACAGTCACTTTTCCCTCACCGCTGACATCAAAGGTAGTTGATTTTTGGGTAGTAACAGAATTTACTGAAAATGGGATAGGACCAAAAATTTTAGTATAAATCAAAAGCAGAGCAAAAAAGGATATGAGCCAAGCTAACGGTATGAGTATCTGGTAACGTGACATAAGTTAATATTACCATAAATTTTAGCCAGGTAGGCAAATTGATTTCAATCTGATAAAATATGTTGCAAAGCCCAGGTGATGGAATGGCAGACATGCAGGACTTAAAATCCTGTGATTGTAAGATCGTGAGGGTTCGACTCCCTCCCTGGGCACCCGAGCGTATTACAAATCCCATAATTTCATTTCCTCAGGATTAATTCTTACAATGCCCATTAGGGAAATTATTAACGTCTACTTCCTCTATTACCTGCTTGATGTATTAACTTGTCTTGATGGAAAAGGTAAACATTGCCCATTTCTTTTGCAATCTTAAGCAGATCTTCCGTGTAGCCACTCTTAGAAAAAAGCGCATAACATTCTGTTCTACTATCATTGTCCCAAATAACTTCTTTTGACTTTACAATCAGATCATTTAGAATGTTTGTTCCAATATCTTTATTGGACCATTTGCATTCACAGAAAATTATTTGTTTACTTTCACTGTTTAATCCAACTATATCAATTTCATTATAATTGTCCCACCAGCGGCCTATTTTTTCAAAAGAGAATATGTTATTTTGATTCTCTTTCAATATCTCCTGACAAACCTGCTCATAGGTCGAGCAGATTAAGATGGGGAATCCTACTTTAAATTTATCGATTGCCTCCGTGTATTCTCCAATTTCCAGGCTACTTTTATAAGGATAGATATACTGAAACCAGACTTTTATAAAGTTATCCGAAATTTTGTAAATACCTTTTTTTGATTTTGATTTATTAACCTCTGTCACTGGAACCTCTCGGGTAATTAGTTTTAAATCTTCCAAAACACCCAAATACTTAAAAAGGATGTTTTTCTCCAAGCCAGTTTCGTTAATTATTTCGCTGGCTCTAGTTTGTCCCCAGGAAATTGCCTTCAAAATAGATAGATAGATCCTTGGTTCTCGGAGTTCTTCCCGAAGGATAAACTCTACCTCGTTATGCAGAAACTCTTTTTTATCTAAAACTTTAATTTTCAGATTGACTTCTAAAGAATCATTTGGATTAAGTTCAAGTAAATACGCCGGCATTCCGCCTGCCAAGGTATAAAAAGGCAAAAATTCATCAAAACTTTTATTTTCAAAAATTTGTGAGCTTTGTCTGAAATTTAATGATTCGACCAAAATCTGGCCGGATCTACGACCGTAAAGCGGTGCCTTGTAAGACAAAACCTCACTCTCCATCATGGCAATACTTGAGCCTGATAGAATTAGTAATATCGGCAAATCCTTAAGATATTGATCCCATCCTTTTTGAAAGACTGAATTAACTGATTTCTCTGTTTCGATCAGATATGGGTATTCATCAATTGCAAAAATAAAGGGCTCTTTAACATTTTTTTTAAGATAAATAAAAACATCCAACCATTCATTAAAACCGTTTTTCATCAAAAGCTCGTCGCTAAAATGTTCACCGAGAAGCTGTCCCAATTCCCGTAATTGATCCTTTGTCGTACGTTTATCAGCCAAGAAATAAACGACTGTTTTGTTTTTAATAAATTGTTTTATTAATTCTGTTTTTCCCACACGTCTTTTGCCATAGATCACGACAAAATTAGACTTCTTTTCAAGCCATTTATTTTCCAAAAAATTTAATTCTTCCTGTCTATTAATAAATTTATTCATAATAATACTCCAAAGTATCTTTTCATTTAAAATTTTATGTATATATTATATTAATATAATATATACATAATCTAAAGGTATTCGTAATACTTATGAGTATAATACTCAAGAGTATCATACATGTCAAGTTTTGTGTTGGTAGATTACAACTTGGGCCATGCCGGATTTGGCAAGCCCTGTACCATACGGTACGGGGCAAGCTTTTAATCTTTAGTGATTCCTGATAAAATATGTTCGAGCGATATCATATAATCGCACTTTTATGGCTTTATGGGAGTAATTCAGATGTTGCGGGGTGTAGGTCATCGGTAGACCGCCGCGTTTGGGACGCGGATGTAGTGAGTTCAATTCTCGCCACCCCGACTAGTACGTTGTTGCTTACTTTTTAGCATTTCTGCAAAGTGAGGTTTAAGCTGGTATGACAATACTTTCTCCTCATCCACTGTGAAGTTCAAGAATATTTCCCGACAAATTTTATCTTTTATAATTGCATCAGCTGATTGGACTATCACACCAGCGTTTTTGGACAAGTTCAAGAACTGTTCTATAGATAGCTTATCTTGCTCTGGATCGGTTAGTTGATCTTTTAATTCAGCTATTTTTTTGTTTAACTCTTCTTTTTCCTGATCAAGTTCCAACACTCTATCCTCATTAATTTTCTTGACTGTAGGCTGAATTCCGAGCTTTAAAAGTCCTAAGGAGCGCTCTTTTATTTCCTGGTCAATAACTTTTAGTCTACCTTGCTTGCTGTGGATCTCAATACCTATTTTCTGACGTTTTTCGTCGGTTAATTTAGTTAAATCCTTGTAGTATCGCTTATAATCAGCCTCGGTTAAATTCAGTCCATCTTTTAGAAAATTATAAATCCAGTTAAATATTTCTTTAGCTCTTATTGATCTCTTTTTTCTAGTACAAAGCTTATTATCACACCTGTAGTTTAAGTACCTTTTACCTTTACTACCTGTTGATGGACCAACTACCATATTATGCCCACAGAAAGAACATCTAACCATAGCTTTGAGTGGATAAAAAGCTAATCTGCGTTTAGTATTAAATGGTTTAAGTCTTTTAGCCGATAACTCCTGAACCTGATTGTAGACTTCTTCAGTTGTAGCGGTTTGGAAGGCATAAATAGGTCTTAGATCAACAGTTTCTTTAGCTTGGACCAAAATTCCATAGTAAAAAGGGTCATGTAAAATGTCAGTCAGTATCTTTGTATCCATATTAACCTTTCTACCTGTTCTTTTAATAACTTTTGAATAATCGTTATCATTCATAAATTTAGTTATATCTTCTAAAGATTCACCTTTTGATCTTAGTTCCCAGGCAGTACAGATCAACTCAAAGTTTTTACCATCAGGTTTATAATAACCTTCCTCGGTTCTGGTGTAGCCATGCTTTGGGGTTGATAATTTACCTTCAGCAAA
>CAZYBP010000008.1:23648-28340 GCA_964645555.1 uncultured Gammaproteobacteria bacterium | reverse complement strand
TTTTATACAGGCAGGACTTATAAAATTGGTGATATTGATGAAGGTACTACCACAACTGACTGGATGGAGCAGGAAAGGGAACGTGGTATTACCATTGTTTCTGCAGCTATTACAACTTTTTGGATTGTTAAGGCTGATCAGGGTTTATTTAAAGATCAAGATACTAGAATTAACTTAATTGATACCCCGGGGCACGTAGATTTTACTGCTGAGGTGGAACGTTCTTTGAGAGTCTTGGACGGAGGAGTAATTGTTTTAGATTCTTCCTCCGGAGTGCAATCGCAAACAGAAACAGTTTGGAGGCAGGCTAATAAATATAAAGTTCCTTTGATTGCTTTTTCCAACAAGATGGATGTAGTAGGAGCAGACTTTTTGGGAACTATCCAGTCTGCCAGAGATAGATTAGGTGCTAATGCCCTAGCTTATAACTTGCCTATTGGTAAAGAAAATGATTTTAAAGGAGTTGTTGATTTGCTTACTAAAACAGCTTATATCTGGGTCGGTGATGATACGGGAGCAAAGTTTGAGAAGACAGAAATTCCTGCTGATATGGTTGAACAGGTAGACATCCACCGGGAAAAATTAGTAGAAGAGATTGCCGGAACTGATGACGTATTAATGGAAAAATACTTGAATGGACAGGAGATTAGCGTTGAAGAGTTAAAACAAGCCCTGAGGAAAGCTGTTATTGCAAATAAAATTGTGCCTGTTTTGGCTGGTTCTTCTCTAAGAAATAAAGGAGTCCAATTAATGTTGGACTGTGTGGTGGAATATCTTCCTTCGCCGCAGGATATTGGTACAGTAATTGGATTAAATCCTGCTAATTTAGATGAGCAAATAGAACGTAAGGCTGATCCGTCAGCTCCCTTGGCTGCTTTGGCCTTCAAAATTCAAGTCGATCCGCACGTAGGGAAACTAACCTATATCAGAGTTTACTCGGGTACCTTAAAGAGTGGTTCTTATATTTATAATTCCACCAAACAACTTAAAGAACGGGTAGGCAGGTTGCTTTTGATGCATGCTAATGACCGTGAAGAGATTGAGGAAGCATATGCAGGGGAAATTGTAGCGGCAATTGGTTTGAAAGATACCATCACCGGGGATACGTTATGTGATGATGCAGCACCAATTATTTTAGAGTCCATTTCTTTCCCCGACCCGGTGATTTCTTTGGCTATTGAACCAAAGACAAAATCAGATCAGGAAAAATTAGGGTATGCCCTAAATAGACTAGCAGAGGAAGATCCCACATTTAGAGTTAAAACTGATGTTGAAACAGGCCAAACTATCATTGCCGGTATGGGCGAGTTGCAGCTGGAAGTCTTGGTAGACCGTATGAAACGGGAATTTAAAGTGGAAGCAAATGTTGGTCAGCCACAGGTTGCCTATAAAGAAACTATTACAAAAGTGGCAGAAGGTGAAGGTAAATATATCCGCCAAACAGGAGGCCGCGGTCAATATGGTCACTGTTTACTTAGAATTGAGCCGCTTCCCAGAGGACAAGGGCGTGAGTTTGTTTCAGAAGTAGTAGGTGGTGCCATTCCAAGGGAGTTTATTTCTCCGATTGAAAAAGGAGTAATTGAAAAAGAAGACACTGGTATTTTAGCAGGTTACCCTGTAACCGATATTAAAGTAGCAGTTTACGATGGGTCTTATCACGATGTTGACTCATCCGAGGTAGCTTTTAAGATTGCTGCTTCGTTAGGCTTATCTGAAGCTGCTAAAAAAGCAGACATGATTTTACTTGAGCCGATTATGAAGGTGGAGGTGACCACCCCCGAGGAGTTTTTGGGAGAAATTATTGGTGATTTGTCTGCTAAAAGAGCTCAAATTTTATCTTCTGAATCAAGGGGTAATGCCCGGGTTATTATCGCTTTGGTGCCGCTTGCGGAAATGCACGGATATGCTACAGCCATAAGATCAATGTCTCAAGGTAGGGCTACTTATTATATGGAAGCAGATCACTATGAACCGGTGCCAAATAATATTACCCAAAAGATTATTGAATCCTCAGGATTTACAGGTAGGGTTGAACATTAGTAGACTGGAAATATGTTTCCCCCCGCTCTTTTTTGGGCTGTTTTAATTTTAGGTTTCAGACATGGGATCGACTGGGATCATATTGCTGCAATTTCCGATATTATTTCCTCGACTAAAGATAGCAAAAAAGCAATTGTAAATGGTCTTGTTTATGCTTTGGCACATGGGGTAGTAATTATTTTCTTAGGAATATTAGCAATTTTGTTGGGTGTAAATATTCCTACTTGGGCTGATCAAGTAATGGGATCAGTTGTAGGAATAACCTTAATTGTATTAGGAGTTTGGATATTACTGTCTATTTATATGCGGGGAAGTAAGTTTAGATTGATGAGCAGATGGATGGTGGTAATTGATGGTATTGGCCGTCTCTATAACTTCTTATCAGGAAAACATGAGCATCATAAAATAAAATATCCCACAGAATTTGGGATAAAAACTTCTTATCTGGTTGGGACAATGCATGGCATTGGGGCAGAAACCCCTACTCAAGTAATACTATTTATTACAGCTGCAGGAGTTGGCGGAGGAATAAAGGGAAGTGTTTTGCTGCTGGTATTTGTCATTGGTCTTCTAATTGCTAATTCAGCAATAGTTATATTATCCCTATTGGGATTTGTGAATGCCAAGAGAAACACTAAACTTTATGTAACTTTTGGGATATTGGCAGGCTTGATGAGTTTAATAGTAGGAGTACTCTTTTTGATAGGTAAGTCACTGCCTCTCCCAGCCCTTTCTTAGATGCCTATTGCATTTTGTTATAAGGTATTGTATATTTAATTTATCCAGCTTTGGAAAAGGGCTGGATTTTAATGGGTTATTGCATAAGTTTAAAATTTGTTTTAAACTATGCACTAAGCACTGTTAACTAAAAACTATTTATTATGGCTGATGTAAAAAAATTTGATAGATCAAAACCACACGTAAATATTGGTACCATGGGTCACGTTGACCATGGTAAGACTACTTTAACTGCTGCAATTACCAGTGTTTTGGCTGGTAAAGGTATGGCAGAGAAAAGATCTGTTGACCAAATTGATAATGCCCCTGAGGAAAAAGCCCGCGGTATTACTATTAATATTTCCCATCAGGAATACGAAACAGAAAAAAGGCATTATGCTCACATTGACATGCCTGGTCATGCCGATTACATCAAAAACATGATCACCGGTGCCGCTCAAACCGATGGTGCAATCTTGGTAGTTTCTGCTCCGGATGGACCAATGCCTCAAACCAGAGAACATTTATTGTTAGCCCGCCAGGTAGGAGTGCCGGCAATTGTAGTGTTTTTGAATAAAGTAGATATGGTTGATGATGCCGAACTTTTGGATTTGGTTGAAGAAGAAGTCAGAGATTTACTTAAAAAATATGAATATGATCCACAATCTCCTATCATCCGTGGCTCTGCTAAAAAAGCTTTAGAAGGTGATCCGGAAGCTGTGAAAGCAATCGAAGAATTAATGGTTAAAGTAGATGAATGGATTCCAACTCCTGTCAGAGACAAAGATAAGCCATTTTTGATGGCAGTTGAAGATGTTTTCTCAATCAAAGGTAGAGGTACTGTTGTTACCGGAAGAATTGAAAGAGGAGTTGTAAAAGTAAATGAGGAAATAGAGATTGTCGGAATAAGGCCTACTAAAAAAAGCGTTGTTACCGGTATTGAAATGTTTCATAAAATGCTTGATCAGGGTGAAGCCGGAGACAATGCCGGAATTTTACTTCGGGGTATTGAAAAAGATGATGTGGAACGTGGTCAAGTTTTAGCAAAACCCGGTTCAATTACTCCACATGCAGAATTTGAAGCTGAAGTTTATATTCTTTCAAAAGAAGAGGGTGGAAGACATACACCATTTTTTAAAGGTTACAGGCCACAATTTTACATTAGAACTACTGATGTGACAGGTGAAGTTCAACTACCGGAGGGTGTAGAAATGGCCATGCCTGGTGACACGGTAAATATTAAAGGGAAACTTATTACCCCGGTTGCTATGGAAGACGGTTTAAGGTTTGCAGTTCGTGAGGGTGGAAAAACTGTGGGTGCAGGAGTTATCACCAAAATTATTGCTTAAAAGTTTTTAGAGTTGTTTAATGGGCCGTAAAAGGCCCTTTTTTTGATCTTAGGGTCAAAAAATTGTACAATAGCACATTGAAAGGACTATATGCCAAGAGGACGTATTCGAGTAAAATTGAAAAGTTACGATCACAGGGTGCTAGACAATACCTGTGAATCCCTTTTGGATACGGCTCTTAGAACCGGAGCCAAAATTATTGGTCCTATCCCCTTGCCTACAAAAATTGAAAGAATGACAGTTTTAAAATCTCCTCATACCGACAAAAACGCCAGAGAAGCATTTGAAATTAAAACCCATAAAAGAATGATTGACATTTTAGAACCCACCCAAAAAACTATTGATTCCTTAATGCACCTGGAGATCCCTGCAGGAGTTGACATAGAAGTTAAAATGTAATATAAGGATTTTATGAGGTTGGTAGAAAGTCCTTATCTTGATATACCAACTGGTAACCTTTCTTACGAAGATCTGAAGAGAGAGTGGTTTGATAGAAACCATGTACAAGCAGGGAGAGATTATCCTGGGGAGTGGCTTGCTATCGGTTTGAAGGTGGAAAGACCTGGTCAGATATGGAGTGAGAGTA
>CAZYBP010000008.1:0-23638 GCA_964645555.1 uncultured Gammaproteobacteria bacterium | reverse complement strand
GTCGGATGCTTGGTTTATTCAATCACCTGGAAGATTTGGTTATCGTCCAACTGTAGAGAATCTTGTTGGTAGCGCTGCTTAGTTATTTTTTCAAAACACGGTGTGCGCTTGCATTTAGCTTCAAGACTATGTTACAATTTCCGTACATGATAAGGTCAGGTTAAAATATTTTAACCTAAGATTTCAGTAAATCGCGCGTCGGATCAAAAGATACGGCGATTGTAAATAGGCGAGATACTGAGTGAGCGCTCCAGCAATGGACCTCACTCTTTTTTGTGGGTTAAGACTTCCAGTGGAAGTCTTAACGGGAGAACAACATTTTATCGGCGAAGCCGAAATATAACTTGAAGTTGTCACAGGATACAAATGATTAACGCATTACTTGGAATTAAAAAACAAATGACAGCTACATATGATGCTCGGGGACGTCGGGTGGGGGCTACTATTATCCAAATTGATCCAAGTTATGTTACCCAGGTTAAAACAGCCGGTAGTAAAGATGGATATGAGGCTGTCCAAATCGGCATGGGTACAAGAAAGAGTGTCCGTAAACCTCAAATAGGCCATGTCAAAAAAGCAGGTATCGATAAACAAATCCGCTACTTTAAAGAAGTAAAAATTAAAAAGCTTTCCGGCAATCTTAATCTCCAAACAATTGCAGAGCCTACTTTAGACAATATACAACCTGGACAAGAAATAAAACTTGACCAGGTTTTTTCAATTGGTGATGCTGTAAAAGTTTCCGGTAAAAGTCGTGGCAGAGGTTTTCAGGGAGGAGTCAGGCGTCATGGTTTCCATGGCGGTCCAAAGACTCATGGTCAATCAGACAGACATAGAGCCCCCGGTGCAATTGGTTCAGGTACTACTCCGGGAAGAGTCTATAAAGGTAAGAGAATGGCAGGACATATGGGTAGCAGCGGAGCTTCAATTAAAAATTTAGAGGTGGTGGGATTGGATAAAATTAAAAATTTGTTAGTAGTCAAAGGCGGTATACCGGGTCCTGTTAATGGTTTGGTAATGATTACCAAACTTGGCAAAATTCGCGGTTATACTCCCCCGCCTGAGGAAAAGGCAGAGGAAGAGACAGAATCTGCTGAAAGTGTGGAAGCTAAGCAAGAATCTTCAGATCAAGTAGAAGAATCAAAGACTGAAGAAGCATCAAAAGAAGGAGAAGCAAATGCCAGCTAAAAAACTTAAAACTCAAAACTTAAAACTCAAAACTACAACTCAAAAGTCAAAAGTAACACGGACTGTCATTCCAAATGCGAAAGACAAGATAGTTTCACGTCGTGAAGCTAGACACTCTGTGTTATCCGTGCCGCTTTATTCCTTACTGGGCAGACAAACAGGTACATTGGATTTACCGAAAGAAATTTTTGGAGCTAAGGTAAATAAAAAATTGTTATCTCAGGCAGTCAGAGTTTATACAACCAACCAAAAAAGCTTGCTGGGTTCTACCAAGACCCGTGGTGAGGTTGAAGGTTCTACAGTTAAAATTTATAGGCAAAAGGGTACTGGCAGGGCAAGGCACGGAAGCGTTAGAGCACCCATATTCGTAGGCGGAGGAATTGTTTTCGGGCCGCAACCCAGAAAAGTTAGATTGACTTTGCCTAAAAAAATGAAGAAAGCAGCTTTGCTGTCTGCTCTTTCGTCCAAAGTTTCTGAAAAAGCGGTGGTTGGTGTAACAGGGTTTAATGAAGCATCTGGTAAAACAAAAGAGATAGTTAACCTGTTGGATAAAGTTAATGGCGGGAAGGGTGCTTTGATTGTAATCTCTGACAAGATGGATAATGTTATCCGGGCTACCCATAATATTCCAGACACAGATGTTTCACCAGTGAATCAGCTTAATGCGTTTGAAGTGTTACGCCATCAATTTTTAGTTATAAGTAAAGAGGCTTTGGAGAAACTAAAATGATTATTTTAAAAAGACCGATTGTTACTGAAAAATCTATGAAGCTTGCCCAACAAGGTTTATATACCTTTGAAGTAGATAAAGATGCTACTAAAATACAGGTTGGCAGACGGGTTGCTGATAAATTTGGAGTGAAAGTAATAGCAGTGAAAACCTTTAACGTTAAAGGTAAAACAAAAGCACAGAGAAGGGTGAGAAAATCATATCAGTTGCCAGGATTTAAAAAGGCTTTAGTTCAAGTTGGTAAGGGACAAAGAATTGCTATATTTGAAACACCTAAAGAGGAAGAAGTCACTGTTACGACAGCAGAAGGAGAACCAATTAAATTAAAAGAGAAAAAAGATATTTTAGGAAGAACCAGAGTTAAAGTAGAAAAAACTGCAGTAGGAGCTGCACCTACAACACAAAGAAAGGTAATTACAGGTAAATGAAAAGTCAAAATTCAAAACTCAAAAGTCAAAAGTACAACTTAAAACCTAAAACTTTAAGGAAGCTTCTGAAAAAGCATTCTGGCAGAGCGGCAGGGGGAATGGTTACAGTTAGAGGTCAAGGTGGCAGACATAAAAGATATTATAAGGAAATTGATTTTAGGCGTGATAAGTTTGGAGTGGAGGGAGAAGTAGCGGCTTTAGAGTATGATCCAAACAGAAATGTAGATATCGCTCTAATCAAATATGCTGATGGTGATTATAGATATATCCTGGCTCCTAAAGGATTGGGTACGGGAGATAAAGTTGTATCTGCAGAAAAAGTAGAGGCTAAGATAGGCAATGCCATGAAATTAAAAAATCTGACTATTGGAGCGTTGGTTCACAATGTGGAATTGGTACCTGGTAAAGGTGGCCAAATAGGTAGAAGTGCAGGTGTCGGATTACAGTTACTAGCTAAAGAAGCTGGATTTGCCCATTTGAAATTACCTTCAGGAGAAGTTAGAATGGTGCCTTTGGACTGTTTGGCCACAATCGGGGTATTAGGTAATGAAGATGTCAAGCAAAGAGTATTAGGCAAGGCTGGAAGAGTAAGACATATGGGAATTAAGCCTACAGTCAGAGGAGTAGCTCAAGATCCGGATTCTCACCCTCACGGTGGAGGAGAAGGTAGGTCCGGTATAGGACGTAAAAGACCAATGACCAAATATGGTAAACCGGCTGTTGGTAAAACCAGAAATAAAAAGAAATATTCTAATAGATATACCTTAAAAAGGAGACGTTAATGAGTAGATCGACTAAAAAAGGACCGTTTATTGACGAAAAATTAATGAAAAAAGTAATGGCTCAAAAAAATGGGGTTAAATCCCCCATCAAAACTTGGGCCAGACGTTCACAGATTCCGCCGGAATTTGTAGGACATACTTTCTTGGTCCATCAAGGCAAAAATTTTGTAACAGTATATGTTACAGAATCAATGGTTGGACATAGATTGGGTGAGTTTGCGCCAACAAGATTATTTAGAGGTCATGGAAAGGTGACTGAAAAGTCTACAGCGAAAACATAATCATGGAAATAACAACGATACAAAAATATATACATACAAGTCCTCGTAAACTGAGACTAGTGGCAGATATGGTGAGAAAGCTAGAGCCTGTCAGGGCTTTGGATGTTTTGAGGGTGACTCCTAAATATGCGGCCAAAGATTTAACAAAAGCTTTAGAAACGGTTTTGGCTAATGCCAAACAGTCAGGTCTGGATATTGAAAAAGTGGCATTTAAAAAAATAGAAATAGATGAAAGTATGAAAATGAGAAGATTCAGAGCAGGGACCAGAGGAAGAGTTAAGCCCTACAAGAAAAGAATGGCACACATTAAGATAGTTTTAAGTGATGAGTTAAGAGTTGAGAATGATAGTTCAGCAATTAAAAAAGAAAAAGGAGGTAAACAGACTGAGGTCGTAGTGGACGATTTGGCAGATAAAGTCAAGTCAAAGTCCAAAGTACGTGCCAAATCTGTTCAGAAGTAAATGGGACAAAAGATAAATCCGGTTGGTTTCAGAATGGGTATTGGAACTAGTTGGAAATCACGCTGGTTTGCCAAAGGAGATAAATATAAGCAATTTGTCTTGGAGGATATGAAAATTAGAAGTCTTCTGATGAAGAAATTAAGACCTGCGGGTATTCACTCCGTAGAGGTAGAAAGAGCCGTGAATAAGTTAAAAGTGGTAATTTTTGTTTCCCGTCCTGGAGTGTTAATTGGAAGAGGTGGTAGTGGCCTGACTGAAATTAAGAAATTCTTACTGGTTGAACTGGGAATAAAAAATGAGAATAATTTAGAAGTTACACCAATGGAGTTAAGATCTGCCGATTTGTCTGCATATTTAGTGGCTCAATTCGTGGCTGAGCAATTAGCTAAGAGGTTGCCGGCTCAAAGAGTAATGAATCAGGCAATTGATAGGGTAATGAGGGCAGGAGCTAAGGGTGTAAAGATAGTTTTGTCAGGCAGAATTGGTGGAGCTGAAATTGCCAGGAGAGAATGGAAGGCCTCAGGTACAATGCCTTTACACACTCTTCGGGCAGATATAGATTTTTGCGTTTACCCTGCTTTGACTAAATCAGGCTATGTCGGAGTCAAAGTTTGGATTAATAAAGGGGAGGTAAAAATCTAATGGCACTGTTACAACCAAAAAGGAGCAAGCATAGAAAAACATTTAAAGGTAAAAGAGGCGGAGTTGCCACCAGAGGCAATGCTTTATCTTTTGGCATCTTTGGTTTAAAGTCTATGGAGGCCGGTTGGATTAGCGCCAGGCAAATTGAGTCAGCGAGACGTGCTATGGCTCATTTTACTCAAAGAGGTGGACGTATTTGGATTAGGATATTTCCGGATAAACCTATTACCAAGCATCCGGCAGAATCAAGAATGGGGTCTGGCAAGGGTGACGTAGAAGGATATGTGGCCGTAATCAAACCCGGTCAAATCATATTTGAAATGGGTGCAGTAGCCAAAAATATTGCAGAGGAAGCGTTGAGATTGGCTGCCCATAAATTGCCTTTAGATACTAAGTTTGTGGAAAGGATGTAAGATGAAAAAAAACGATTTAATACAAATTAAGGGATCGGATACAAAAGAGCTAAGGCTAAAACTTAGAACCTTAAAAGGAGAGGTAGCTGATTTAGTATTAGATAAAAATATGAAAAAATTAAAGGATTTGAAAAAGATTGGCAAGAAGAAAAAAGATTTAGCCCAAATATTGACTGTTTTAAGGCAGAAAGAGTTATTGCAGGAATTAGAACCTAAGTTAGTAGGAGCTAAAACTGGCAAGGATGTAGAAGCTACCAAAGTTGATGAACTGACCGTAGTCAGTAAAGTTCGTAGCACTTCCAAGAGAGGAGCAAAATAATGACTGGACGGGTAATATCAATTAAATCAAATAAAACAGCTACTGTTTTGGTGGAAAGAATCGCAACACATCCCCTATATAAAAAGACTTTCATCAGAAGTAAAAAATACTTAGTAGATGATGCAATTGGAGTAAAGCTTGGAGATATAGTTGATATAGTAAACTGCAAGCCTATTTCCAAAAATAAGTCCTGGAAGATCACAAAGGTTTTGGGTAAAAGTTTGGCAGAAATTGCTGAGGAAACTCTGAAAAAAGACGCAGAAGAAATCATAGCAGAAGTTATGCCGGAGGAAAAAGAGGGGGAAGGGCAAAGCGTTAAGGGTGAAGAAATAAAGACACAAGACGATGCAATTCAAAAAGAAGTCAAAACAAATAAAGGACAAAGCCGAAAGGAGAAAAAGCTTAAGGAAAAGAGTAAATAACTTTACCCTTTTCGCTTCACGCTTTACCGTAAAAATGGTACAACACAGAACAATGTTAACAGTTGCAGATAATAGCGGAGCTAAGGTTTTGCAAGTAATTCAACCGCTTGGAGGTTCCGGTAAAAGAAAGGCTTCTTTAGGACAGATAGTGGTGGGAGTAGTAAAAGGGGCTGATCCAAATGGTCAGGTGAAAGACCATGAAGTAGTAAAGATTGTCATAGTCAGGTGTAAAAAGGAAGAAAGAAGAGCTGACGGTTCTTATATAAAATTTGATGATAATGCGGGAGCGGTAATAGATAATGACGGTAATTTACGGGCCACCAGAGTATTTGGACCGATTGCCAGGGAAGTTAGAGATGCAGGCTTTTCAAAAATTATTTCGCTTGCCCAGGAGGTATGGTAATGAAGATAAAAAAGGGAGACAAAGTTAAGATAATGCTCGGTAAAGATAGAGGAAAAGAGGGGACCGTGGAATATGTTTTGACAAAGAAAAATAAGGTATTTGTTGGTGGAACTAATCTTTACAAAAGGCATATGAGGAAGGTTAAGGATATGGAGGGTGGAATAATTAACATTCCTAAACCGATGAATGTTTCCAACGTAGTCTTAGTTTGCCCAAATTGTCATAAATTGACAAGAGTAGGATTTAAAGTGATGGGTGATACTAAGGCTAGAATGTGCAGGAAGTGTAGTCAGGAGATTAAGTAATATGAACAGATTAAAAGAAAAGTATATAAAAGAAATACAAACTAAATTGCAACAGGAACTAGGATTGAAAAATAAACTGGCAGTACCTCGTTTACAGAAAGTGGTAATTAGTATCGGGCTTGGGGAAGCCAAAGAAAACCAAGGGATTTTAGATAAGGTTAAAGTTTATCTAGCAGCTTTAGCTGGTCAGAAGCCAATTGTGACTATGTCGAAAAAATCAATTGCTAATTTTAAATTAGCAAAAGGTCAGCCAATAGGTATGATGGTAACTCTAAGAGGGATTAGAATGTATGATTTTTTAGATAAACTTGTCAGTGTGGTTTTACCAAAGGTGAGAGATTTTAAGGGTATATCAGACGAATCATTTGACAGCCATGGTAATCTGAATATTGGTTTGCGCGAGCAAACAATCTTTCCTGAGGTGGATTATAAAACAGTTGATAAAACCCGAGGCTTGGCTGTGACTATCACAACTACTGCTAGAACTAAAGAGGAGGGTAGAAAACTTCTAGAATATCTAGGAGTACCATTTAGAGTTTAAAATTATGGCTAAAGTTTCTAATATTGTAAGAGTGAAATTTAAATATGAAGTACAAAGAAGAAACAGATGTATGCGTTGTGGTAGATCACGTGCATATATTAGGAAATTTGGACTTTGTAGACTTTGTTTTAGAGAACTAGCACACCTAGGAGTATTACCAGGTGTGAAGAAAGCGAGTTGGTAATGGATCCAGTTGCAGATGCATTAATTAGAGTAAAAAATGGTTATTTGTCAGGCAAGCAGTCAGTTAATGTTAAGTTTTCCAAATTAACGCTTAATTTGATGAAACTTTTACAAAGTGAAGGCTATGTCCGTGATGTGGAACAAAAGGAGAGGGAGGTCATTGTTACACTAAAGTATGAATCAAGAAAGCCAGCTCTAAGTGAGATTCAAAGAGTATCTAGGCCATCCTTACGTGTTTACCGAGGTGCTTCCAAGCTACCCACAGTATTAAGTGGTCTAGGTATAGCTATAATTTCTACACCTAAGGGATTAATGACAGATAAAGACGCCCGGAAACAAAAGATAGGAGGAGAGGTACTAGCGTTGGTTTGGTAGGCTAGTGAAAATTTTATGAGTAGAGTGGGTAACTTACCAGTATTAATTCCAGCCGGCGTAACCATTGAGAAAAATGGTCAAAATATTGTGGTTAATGGCCCAAAAGGAAATTTGGAACTGGAGATCGACCCAACCATTAAAGTGGAAGTTGAACAAAATCAAATTGTCCTCAAAAGGAAAAATGATCAAAAAAGGATTAAATCTTTGCATGGTTTAACCAGAAATTTATTGGCGAATATGATTTTGGGAGTAACTCAGGGATGGAGTAGGAATTTAGAGTTAGTGGGGGTAGGTTTTAGAGCACAAGTTATGGGTAGTAAATTGGTTTTGAATGTAGGGTTTTCTCACCAGGTGGAAGTTGAGGCAACAGAGGGGATAGCTTTTGAGGTATCTGATAATACAAAGATAAAAGTATCCGGGATCGATAAGCAATTAGTCGGTCAGGTGGCAGCAAACATTAAGAAAGTTAGACCTCCTGATGTTTATAAAGGTAAAGGTATTAGGTTTGCTGGAGAATATATTAGAAAGAAGGTAGGAAAAAGTGCTAAAGTCGGAGCAGCTGGTGCAGGAGCAGCTAAATAAGCAAAACTTATGAATAAAAATCTTAGAATTAAAAAACATTTGAAAGTCAGAAAAAAAATAAATGGCACTAAGGAAAAACCACGCTTGTCGGTTTTTAGGTCAGATAAACATATCTATGCTCAAATTATTGATGATCAGACCGGAAAGACCTTAGCAGCTAAATCTGATTTAAAGCTTAAGAAGACGTCAAAAAAGGAGCTAAGTTTTACAGTGGGTAAGAATTTGGCAGAAAAAGCGAAAAAGCTTAAAATAGTAAGTGTAGTTTTTGACAGAGGAGGTTTCCTATACCAAGGAAGGATAGCAGAGCTAGCTAAGGGGGCCAGAGAAGGAGGACTGAAGTTTTAATATGAACAATCAAGGTAATAGACAAAATCAACACACTCGGAATATGCCACAAACGGACTCAGAGTTTTTTGAAAAAGTTGTACAAGTAAATAGAGTTTCAAAAAAGACTAAAGGAGGAGATAAAAGGTCTCTATCTGTGTTGGTGGTAGTTGGTGATAGAAAAGGTCGGGTCGGGGTAGGCTTGGGTAAAGCAGCAGAAGTACAGTCTGCTGTCAGAAAGGCCACTACTTATGCAAAAAAGCATTTAATTACAGTGCCTTTAAAAGGCAGGACTATTCCTCACCAAATCCTTTTAAAATATGGCGCAGCTAAAGTATTGCTAAAACCTGCCCGGGTTGGTACAGGAGTAATTGCAGGAGGAGCGGTCCGGGTAGTGGTCGAGGCAGCCGGAATTCATGATGTGGTGTCTAAAGCTTTGGGTACAGAAAACAAGGCCTCTAATGTCTATGCAACCTTGAGAGCATTATCTGCGTTACGGCCATTAAAGAATAAAGGAAAAGATGAAACTACATGAATTAACAAAGCTTACAACTAGAAGTAAAAAAAGGCTCGGCCGCGGATTAGGTTCTGAAAAAGGTAAAACCTCCGGTCGTGGTACTAAAGGTCAAAAAGCCCGGGGCAGCATGCCGGCAGGATTTACCGGGGCCGGCTTACCTCTTTATAAAAAGCTACCATTAAAAAGAGGGTTGGGTAATAGGGCAGTTTCTGTTAAACAAAAACCACTTGCTTTAAGCAGGTTAAATATCTTTAAAAAGGGCACAGTAGTTGATCTAGATCAACTACTAAAAAACAACTTAATTAGCAAAAAAGATGTAAAAAAAGGGGTAAAAATATTAGGAGAAGGATTAGAAGTAAGTTTAACTGTGAAACTGCCGCTTAGTAAAAAAGCTAAAGCTGAAGTTGAGAAAAGCGGAGGAAAGGTAGAGAATGTCTAGTATCCTTGCCCCTATAATTTCCGCTTTTAAAATTAAAGAATTAAGAAATAAAATTTTCATTACCCTTATTATAGTAATTATTTTTAGAATAGTTGCTCATATTCCTGTTTCCGGTGTTGATTTAGCAGCTTTACAAAACTTATTTTCCTCCAGTCAACTTCTGGGCTTACTGGATATTTTTTCAGGAGGGACACTAGCCAATTTTTCTATTATTTCGTTAGGTTTAAATCCCTATATTAACGCGTCGATTATAATGCAACTTTTAACAATGATTATACCCTCTCTGGAGGCTTTGTCTAAAGAAGGGGAATACGGCAGGCAAATGATTAATCAATACACCAGGTACTTATCGATGCCTTTAAGTTTAGTTCAAGCAATTGGAATGTTTATTTTACTAAGAAACCAAGGAATACTCTCGCAAACCAGTCCTCTTCAAATTGCCGCCATAATTGTAGGAATGACTGCTGGAGCAATGTTTTTAATGTGGCTGGGGGAACTTATTACAGAATATGGTATCGGTAATGGTATCTCGCTATTAATATTTGCCGGTATAGTTGCCCGCGTGCCGGTTGTATTTACCCAAACAGCTTCTATTTTTGACCAAACACAGGTTTTAAATATCTTATTTTTCCTTACACTTGCAGTACTTGTAGTTGCAGCGGTAGTGTTTATTAACGAGGGCCGGAGACAAATTACCATTGTTTATGCTAGAAGATTTATGGGTAACAAAGAAGGTAGTGGCGCTCAGACTTATCTGCCGCTCCGTGTTAACCAAGCAGGAGTGATCCCTATTATATTTGCTGTTTCTTTAGTATTAGTACCATCTTTTGCCGGGTCTTTTTTAGCTAATTTAAATCAGCCTCAGCTTGCCTCTTTGGGTAGGATACTTGCTACAAATTTTACTCCTGATGGAATAATTTACAACCTTGTTTATTTTGCATTGGTAGTAGGATTTACCTTCTTTTATACAGCAGTAATCTTTAATCCTACTAAAGTATCAGATGAGATTAAAAAATATGGTGGTTTTATCCCCGGAATTAGGCCAGGAACTCAAACTGCAGCCTTTTTAAACTATATTATGGTTAGAATAACACTAAGTGGAGCACTGTTTTTGGGAACGATTGCCATTTTGCCTTCGATTGCTTCGCAAATCACCGGCATAAAAACTTTGATTTTGGGCGGAACAGGTCTCTTGATTGTGGTTTCTGTCATATTGGATACTGCTAAACAGTTTGAGAGTAAAATGATTGAAAGAAGCTATGAGGTATTTGCCAGAAGGTAATTATTATGAAGATTTTACTAATTGGTCCTCAGGGTTCTGGTAAATCAACTCAAGCTGATTTACTATCCCAATTTTTAAATATCCCCAAAATTAGCACAGGCGACATATTCCGTAAGTTATCACAAGAAGAAAGCTTAGAAGCGCAAAGAGTAAAAACAATTTTAAGCGAAGGTAAACTAGTTGATGATGAAACAACTGCAGCAATAGTGCAAAAAAGACTAGGTGAAAATGATTGCCAAAGTGGATTTATTTTAGATGGTTATCCTAGGAATATCCGCCAAGCTGAAATCTTTAATCCTGACTTTGATAAAGTTTTTTATTTGAATGTACCGGATGAGGAAGTAATAAAACGATTAATGAGTAGAGGCCGGGCAGATGATACCCCTAAGTTGATTAAAACCCGTTTGTATTTATATCACGAGCAAACAAAGCCATTGCTGGACTATTACCGTAAGCAGAACAAGTTGAATGAGATAGATGGAATTGGCAGCATAGAAAAAATTCAAGATGAGCTTAGAAAATCTGTATAGAATTTATGAAACCAAGAAATCCCTACGAGTTGAAATTAATGAAAAAAAGCGGTCAAATTGCAGCAGCTGCTTTAAAAAAAACAGTAGAATCAGTTAAGCTGGATGTAAATGGATTGGAGTTGGATAAAATTGCCCAAGAAGAGATTTACCGATTGGGTGGGGATTTGTCATACAAAACAGTCCCAAATTACAATTTTGCAACTTGCATCACTATTAATGAACAAGTGGTTCATGGTATACCTACAGAAAGAAAAATTAACAAAGGAGATTTAGTCAGTGTAGACTTGGCTGTTGAGTATAAAGGTTGGCATACGGATTGTGCTTGGACGGTATTAGCGGAAGATGGGAGATTGAAGATGGAAGATAGAGAAGGAAAAAAGAAATTTCTAGAAGTAGGACAAGCGGCCCTGTGGGATGGAATTGTTCAAGCTGTGGACGGAAATAGCGTTGGAGATATCTCCAACGCCATACAAACGAGGGTTGAAAAAGCAGGATACTCAGTGGTGAGGAGTCTGGTAGGACATGGTGTCGGTAAGCAGTTACACGAGGATCCGCAAGTGCCTGGTTATGGTCAAAAGGGTACGGGTATGCAACTTAAGGCTGGAATGACTTTGGCAATTGAGGTAATTTATGCTATGGGCAAGTATGATGTAGTCTTAGAACAAGATGGGTGGACATATTCAACGGCGGATAAAGCTTTATCCGGGCTTTTTGAAATGACAGTGGTTGTAGGTAAAAAAGCAGCTGAAGTTTTAACTAAGTTCTAATCCTATGGGTTGTAAACTGAAGCTAGTTTTGATAGAATAGTTTTCTTGAAGTATGGCAAAAAATGCATATGAGGTAGAGGGTAAAGTTGTAGAAGTGTTGCCCAATACCTTATTTAGAGTGCAGATTGAAATTAGTCGTGACCTGCCTGAATTAATTGGTAGGATAATTTTATGCCATATTTCAGGTAAAATGAGGATGCATTATATTAGGTTACTTGAGGGAGACAGGGTGAGGGTAGAAATGAGTCCGGAATATGATTTGGATAAGGGGCGGATTACATTTAGACTTAAGTAGGGTAAAGCGTAAACAGTAAAAATATGAACGTACAGGCAAGTATTAAAGCAAGATGTAAATTTTGTAAAATAGTTAAGCGTGAAGGCATATTATATGTCATCTGTCCTCGTGACCCAAGACATAAGCAAAGGCAAGGTTAATTATGGCTAGAATTGCAGGAGTTGATTTGCCGGACAATAAAAGAGTAGATATCGGCTTAACCGTAATTTACGGTATAGGTAGATCTAATGTGGTTAAAGTTATCAAGGATGCTCAAGTCGAGGCGAGTAAAAGGATAAAAGATTTAACTGAGGAGGAGATAAATAGAATACAAAAGTGTGTTGATAAATTTAAAGTAGAGGGAGATTTAAGGCAAGAGATTGAACAAAATATTAAAAGACTAGAGGAAATAGGTAGTTATAGGGGTACAAGACACAGAAAAGGTCTACCGGCCAGAGGTCAAAGAACAAGATCTAATGCTAGGACTAAAAGAGGTAAGAGAAAGACTGTGGGAACTGTAAGGAAGGAAGTAGTGTCAAAGACAGGCGGCCCAACCGCAGAAGCTAAGTCAACATAAAACTATGACAAAAAAAGCAATTAAACCAAAAAAACAAACTGTAGAGAAAAAAGTAACAAACGGTAGAGTCTATGTGACAGCTACCTTCAACAATACCCTAGTTACTTTAACAGATAGTCAGGGTAGTACTTTAGCCTGGGGGTCTTCTGGTAATTCCGGTTTTAAGGGTGCCCGTAAGGCCACCCCCTTTGCTGCTATTTCGGCAATGGAAACAGTAGCACAAAAAGCCAAGGGTATGGGGATGATCTCTTGTGAAGTGTATATTAAAGGACCAGGACCGGGTAGGGATGCCACAATTAAGGCTTTAAGGGGTGCCGGAATAAACATCACTATGATTGCCGATGTGACTCCTATCCCACATAATGGTCCAAGAGCCAAAAAAAGGAGACGAGTATAATGGCACGTTATACAGGACCGAAAAGAAGATTATCCAGAAGAGAAGGTTTACCTTTGTTTGCCAAGGATGCTAAGGCATTAGAAAGAAAGGGTGCTTTACCTCCAGGTCAACATGGAGCGAAAATGCGTCGGAGAACTTCAGAGTATGGTTTACAATTACGGGAAAAACAAAAAGCCAAAAGGTTTTACGGATTGTTGGAAAAACAATTTAAGGGATTAGTACAAAAGGCGGGTAAAGTTAGAGGAGCTACCGGTTTGACCTTACTTCAATATCTGGAAACTAGGTTAGATAATGTAGTTTTCAGGTTAGGATTTGCCAAAAGCCGTGCCTTTGCCAGGCAACTTGTATCACATGGACATATTAGGGTAGATCACAAAAAGGTGTCAATTCCTTCCTATAAAGTCAAAGTGGGACAGACTATTGCATTATCTGATCAAATAAGAGATAATACTCAGGTTCAAAAAAGCTTAGAGGAAACTGATACCTTGCCTGGTTGGCTTGAAAGGAAAGCTACCATAGGCAAGGTTTTAAGAAGTCCCGAGCGGGAGGAAATGGAGCAATCCATCGACGAGCAACTTATTGTTGAATATTATAGTCGATAGATCAATTCAAAATGTTTAAGGTCAAAACAGAACTAGAAAAAGACAATTATGCCAAGCTAACCGTTGAGCCTTTAGAGGCAGGCTTTGGTCATACCTTAGGAAACAGTTTAAGAAGAATACTGTTGGGTTTACTTAAAGGTGCAGCAATTACTTCTGTCAAAATTGACGGTGTAGCCCATCAATTTTCTACCATTGACGGTGTTTTAGAAGATGTCATCGAAATAATATTAAATTTGAAAAAGGTTCGTTTGCAAATTAATTCTGACAAACCAATCAAATTGACTGTTAAAGCTTCAGGAAAGAAACAGGTTAAAGCTGGAGATTTTGAGATAGAAGGTGACGGAGAAATAGTAAATCCCGAGCAATTAATAGCTACGTTGACCGATCCAAAAGCAAAACTTAATATGGAAATGACAGCAGAGGCCGGAAAAGGTTATTCTGTTGCGGAAGAAAGAAAGACAAATGAAATTGGGTCAATTGCTGTGGATGCGTTATTTTCTCCTGTGGTGGCTGTAAATTATTCTGTTGATCCAACTAGGGTTGGCAGAAGGACTGATTTTGATAAACTAACTTTAGATATTACTACTGATGGTAGTGTTACTCCTTTGAATGCCTTAAATGAAGCCTCAAAAATTCTTTCCGAAACCTTTAGGAAAGTTTACGAACCCGACCTGGAACAAGAAGTAGAGGAACAAGGGTCAACCATTTCTGAAGAGACACTGAAACTTACAATAGAAGAGTTAGACTTACCTGTTAGAATCACTAATGCTTTGAAAGCCATAGAAATAAATACTATTGAGGATTTAATAAATATGCCAAGAAATCAATTATTAAAGGCTAAAAACCTGGGTACTAAATCATTAAGTCTAATTACCGAAAAGCTTTCTGAGAGGGGGTTGTCTTTGCGTGAGGCATAGAGTTTATGGCAGAAAGCTTGGCAGAAATAAAAATGAGCGACAGGGACTGTTTAAAAGTTTAGTCCAATCTCTTTTGACGTACGGAACTATTACTACCTCGGAAACTAAAGCTAAGGCAATCAAGGGAATGGTTGATAGGATTATTAGCCTAGCCAAAAAGGAACAAGTTGTTGCAAATCGCAATAAGAACACCCAATATTTATTGCAAAGTTATTTAGCAAATAAGGACTTAAGAGAGAGATTAGTAAAAGAGATTGTTCCTAAATTGGAAAATAGGATATCCGGGTTTACTACTTTGGTCAGAATCGGGACAAGAAAAGGAGATCAGGCCACCTTAGTAAAAATGAGCATTATTGGTAGTGAGAATTTAAAACCAATTAAGAAAGAGTCTGGAGTCGAGAGTCAAGAGTCAGGGGAAAAAGTGGAGAAAAAAGTTTTAAAGAAGACACAAACAAAGCCTAAAAAGGTAGCTGCAAAACGTAAACCAGTTAAAATTACAAAAAGGGGAAGTAAAAAGTCCTAGACTCTAGCGACTAGTCACTATGAGTACAAATAAATTATCAGCTAAAAATATCAAAAGAGAGTGGCATTTAATAGATGCCAAGGATAAAGTTTTAGGCAGGCTAGCAACAGAGGTGGCTACTATCTTAATGGGTAAAAAAAAGCCTGAGTATGTACCTTATTTAGATACCGGAGACTTTGTGGTAGTGACTAATGCGGCAAAAGTAAAACTGACTGGCAAAAAAATGCAAACCAAAGAATATAAACGCCATTCAGGTTATCCGGGGGGACTTAAAGTTGAAACTTTTGATAAAATAATAGAAAGAAAACCTGAGTTTGTGATTGAACATGCAGTAGCAGGGATGTTACCGCGGACTAAATTAGGCAGAGAAATGATCAAAAAGCTAAAAGTTTTTGCAGGGGAAGACCATACTTTCCAAAAGCAAGTTAAAATAAGCTAGAAAGAGTTTACTAATGGATCCAGAAAATAATCAAAAGAACAAAAACGGTATAGTTGCAACAGTTGGCAGAAGAAAAGAAGCAGTCGCCCGGGTGAGAATTTTGCCTGGCAGCGGTCAGATTACTATTAATGGTAAGCCGATAGCCGAATACTTTTTAGGGCAGATTTTTCAAAAACTATACAATCGGCCATTAGAGCTTACTAAAACTCTGGGAAAATATTCTTTTTCAGTTAGAGTAGAAGGTGGAGGAAAAGTGGCTCAGCTCGGAGCAATGATACACGGAATTGCCAGAGCTTTAGCCAAAACAGAGCCTGCCTTAAGAGTCACTCTAAAAAGGGAAGGTTTTTTAACTAGAGATGCTAGGGTTAAAGAAAGAAGAAAATACGGTAATGCTCAAAAAGCAAGAGCTAAAAAACAATCTCCAAAACGTTAATTTATTGTATACCCCATAGGAATTTGACAAGAAAAATTTTTGTGTTATACTAAAAATACAACTGAATATTTCAAAAGCGTTTGAGTTTACCGCAGTAAACAAGCTGCGTAGGAGAAATCCCAAAAGGAATTACTACGACGGAGGCAAAACCGTAAAAGTTCTGCAACATGTGTCGCAAATTTGTGGAGCATGTCATGAATGAGGTTATTCCATTTAGACAGTCCCTGGCGACAGGGATTTTTTAATGGGATAACGATACAAGGTGGCACAGCCAACTTAAAGGCCCTTGTTAGATCACAAAATTATTGTGGTTTAACAAGGGTTTTTAATGATAAAAAATAACTTTATGAAAAAGCTTTGGCAGAAAAATTGGGAATTAAATAAAGAAATTGAAATCTTTGAAACAAAGGATGATTTGTTAATGGATCAAAAACTTGTTAAATATGATTGTTTTGGCTCTTTAGCTCATGCAAAAATGCTCAATAAAATCGGCATATTTTCAAGGGAGGAACTATTTAAGATAGACAAAGGGTTAATGGAAATTATCAAGTTAAATGATCAAGGCAAATTTATTTTGCAAAATGGAGATGAAGATGTTCATACCAAAATAGAAAATTATTTAACTAAAAAATATGGTCAAGTTGGTAAGAAAATTCATACAGGAAGATCAAGAAATGATCAAGTCTTAACAGCTCTAAGGCTATTTACTAAGGAATATCTACAAGAAATTGAGAAAGCATTAAATGCTCTCATAAAAAGGTTTGGAGTTTGTTTAAAAAAGTACGAAGGCATTCCAATGCCTGGGTATACCCATATGCAAAAGGCAATGCCTTCTACAATAAGTCTTTGGATGGAAAGTTTTACACAATCTTTAGAAGATGATCTAATAGTTTTAAAGGCTGTCTATAAATTAAACAATCAATCCCCTTTAGGCTCTGGAGCAGGATATGGCATACCTATTAGATTGGATAGACAATTTTCGGCAAAGCTTTTGGGCTTTGAAAAAATTCAGCAAAATCCAATCTACTGCCAAAACTCTAGAGGAAAAATTGAGGCACTAATACTTTCTGCTTTAGTCAGTATTTTACAAAGTGTAAATAAATTTGCTTCTGATGTTTTATTATTTACTACTGCAGAATTTAATTTTTTTGCTACGGCAAATAATCTTACAACTGGCTCAAGTATCATGCCGCAAAAGAAAAATATGGATATAGCAGAACTTTTAAGAAGTAAAGTACATTTGGTTTTAGGAAATTATATCCAGATAGTAAGTCTCTCTAGTAATTTAATCTCTGGTTATAGCAGAGATCTGCAAGATAGTAAAAAACCCTTAATGGAAAGTTTGGAAATTACATTAGACAGTCTTAAGGTGGCTAAAATATTACTTGAAAATATAGCTCCAAATGAACAAGTGTTAAGGGCTGCTATGACCGCTGAACTTTACGCCACGGAAAAAACTTTGAAGCTGGTTTTAAAAGGGGAAGCTTTCAGAGATGCATATAAAAAAGTCAGTAGTGAATTTCTGAGGTGACAAAAATGAAGATTAAAACAAGCTATATAAAAGTTGCATCCTATGAGGCAAAAATTGGAGAGGTTAAGAAAGTATTGCTCTTGTATTCCGGTGGGCTTGATACTTCAGTAATGCTGAAATGGATTCAAGATAACTATAAATGCCAAGTAGTTACTTTAACTGCAGATTTAGGTCAACAACATGATGATTTAGAGAAGATAAGGCAGAAAGCCCTAAAATTTGGAGCAGTTGAAGCAATTGTCCTAGATCTAAAGGATGAGTTTGCTGATGAATATTTAACCAAAGGCATAAAAGCTAATGCTTCTTATCAGGGAAATTATCATCTATCAACTCCAATGGGGAGGGCAGTGTTGGCAAAAAAAGCAGTTAAAGTATCAAAGGAATACGGTTGTGATGTGATAGCTCATGGTTGTACTGGCAAAGGAAATGATCAAGTGAGACTTGATGGATATATTTTAACTATTAACCCGAAGATGAAGATTCTTGCTCCAGTAAGGGAATGGGTGATGGATAGAAATGAAGAAATTAAATATGCACAGGAAAATAATATACCAATTCCTGCCTCAGTGGATGTTCCCTACTCCGATGATGACAATATGTGGGGAATTACTTGGGAAGGTGGAGAAATAACTGATCCTTCTTTGATTGCACCAGAAGAGAAGTTCTTAACTACTTACACTTTACCCAAGAATGCACCAAACGAGCCCGTATTAGTGAAGCTCGAATTTGATGCTGGAATACCCATTGCTTTAAATGGTCACAAAATGAAACTTGCCAAATTAATTGTTGAGTTAAATAAAATTGCGGGGGAACACGGAGTTGGAACATTCCAAATTCTGGAAGATAGGCTAGTTGGTTTAAAAAATAGGGGGGTTTATGAGCATCCGGGAGCCCATGTGATTATTGAGGCGCACAAGAATCTGGAAAAGTATGTTTCTACAAGGATCTTAAATGAGATTAAGGAACAAATGGACATCAAGTGGGGATACCTTTGCTACGGAGCACTCTGGTACGACCCTGCGATGGAAGCAATTAATGCTTTTAATGATAAGGTAAATGAGAAGGTAATCGGTGAAGTAACGATGAGACTATTCAAAGGTAATGCGATGGTTGTGGCGGTTAAATCCCCTTATGGTTTAGATCATGCCTCATTTAACAATAAAGAAGGCTATGGTTTAAATGTAAATGCCAGTGCAGGATTTATTGAAATATATTCATTGCAAATGAAACTTGCTAACCAAATAAGGAAGAAAAATAAATAGAAGATGGGTCATAAAGATTACATGTTCAAAAGGCTTTACTCATCTTTTTGTTAAACATGGTAAAATATTCGTACTTTAATTTTTAACCTATGCCGATTCTTAAAAAGACAATGTTTCGCGAATATGACATGCGGGGTCGCGAATCAGAAGATGAGTTAAACGATGAGTCAATGTACTACATAGGCAAAGGGTTTGCTATTTTCCTTATCAAAAGAGGTATCAAAGAATGTATAGTTGGCCATGATGCCAGAGGAACTTCTGACAGCTTCTCTGCCCAAGTGATAAAAGCTTTAACCGAGTCCGGAATTAATGTTACGGATATCGGCACCTCAACTACCCCGATGAGTTATTGGTCGCAACATTTTTTAAAAATCAAAGGGCTTGTTTGTGTTACAGCTTCTCATAATCCTGCTGGATGGAATGGTGTAAAGCTTGGTTGTGATCTTTCGTATACCCTTTTATCTGATGAACTTCAAGAAGTTTATCAGATTATCTGTGACGAAAAGTTTATTAGTGCCGAAAAGACGGGAGTAGTAAAAAAGGTTAGTATAGTTGACGATTATATTAAGGATCTGATTTCCAAAGTTAGCATTACCAAAAAGTTTAAAGTTTTAGTTAACACAGGTAACGGAACGGCTGGAACGGTAGCACCAGAACTAATAAGAGCAACAGGTTGTAAGGTAGTGGAGCATTTTACTGATGTTGATCCAACATATCCAAACTATACTCCAAATCCGGATGGTACTGCCATGATGGAAGATACGGGTAGGCAAACTGTTAAAAATGGTTGCGATTTGGGTTTTGCTTTCGATGGTGATGGGGACAGGTTAGGGTTGGTGGATGAGAAAGGCAACATTATTTGGCCAGATAGATACATGATTTTACTGTCCAGACTAGCCCTTTCTAAAAGGCCTGGTGCCAAAATTGTTTTTGATGTCAAAGTTTCCGAGGCTTTGCCTGAGGATATAAAGAGCCATGGAGGGGAGCCGATTATGTGGAGAACAGGACATTCATGGATTAAAGCCAAAATGAATGAGGAAGATGCTGCTATGGCTGGGGAAATGAGCGGGCATATCTACTTTAATGATGGATATTATGGTTTCGATGATTCCTTGCTCGCTTCTTTGAAATTACTTGAATACCTTTCAACTATTGATAAACCTCTGTCTGAAGTTATTGATGATACTCCTTATTATATTTCTACTCCAACCATTCAGGTTAAAACGACGGATGAAGGTAAATATGACATTGTTACGGAATTGGTGGAAGAGTTTAAAGCAGAGGGATACAGGGTTATTGATATAAACGGTGGCAGGATTTATACAGATAAGGGTTGGGCTTTAATCAGAGCTTCTTCTAATACTCCAACTTTAGTATTAAGGTTTGAAGCCAAGGATCAAGAAGAATTAGAGAGGTTACAAGGAATCATGAGAGAAAAGTTAAATAAATACGAAACAGTTAGTAAAGAGTGGGATAGTAGCGGTCATTAATTGACGCTTGCTAAAATAATTTTTTTATGGTTAGATATTAGGGCATCAAGAGATCGTGTATCATCTGGTACATGGCGGCAACCGTAAAGCAATCGGTGCCAATCCTTGAGAGGAAGATGCGATACGTTCAGTTTACATGAACGTATAAACTTTAAACCTCTCATTTGAGAGGTTTTTTTAAAAAGCCCGATAAATTTATGAGTCATTTAAATGGTAAGGTAACAACTTTTACATCTGAATCAGTTTGCGCCGGCCATCCGGACAAAATTTGTGACCAAATCTCCGATGCAATTTTGGATGCAGTATTGGCTCAAGACCCACAAGGCAGAAGTGCCATAGAATGTTTGGCTGGAAATAATCAGCTAATAATAGCTGGAGAGATAGGAGCAAGAGCGAAAATAGATTTTAAAAAAATAGCCAGAGATCAAATAAAAAGACTTGGTTATACTGATCCAAAATTTAATTTTTCTGATAAATCCCCTATTAATGTATATGTTCATGAGCAATCCCCGGAAATTGCAGTTGGAGTAAAGAAAAAAGGCGCAGGAGATCAGGGAATGATGTTTGGATTTGCCTGCCAAGAAACCACTGCTTTAATGCCCATACCTATTATGATAGCCCATGCTCTAACCAAAAGAATGGATACTGTGAGAGAAGAAAATATTATTAAATACTTAAGGCCTGATGGAAAGTCACAAGTAACAATAGAATATAGAAACGGAAAGCCCTATAAAGTTACTCAAGTTGTAATAGCAGTACCTCATAAAGAGTCTGTTGATTTGACGGAGGTTAAAGATGATATTTACAATTTTGTAGTAATACCCGTTTTGGAAATGTTTGGATTTAAAATTAACAAAGAAGATTTAATTGTAAATGGTACAGGCATTTGGCATCACGGAGGCCCTGCTTCTGATTGTGGCTTGACCGGCAGAAAAATTGTAGTAGATACATATGGAGGATATGCCAGGGTTGGGGGAGGATGTTTTTCCGGAAAAGAGCCATCAAAGGTAGACAGAGGCGGTGCATATGCTGCCAGGTTTTTGGCCAAAAATATTGTAGCTAATAAATTAGCAGATAGAGCAGAAGTAAGGTTGGCATATTTTATTGGGGCTAAAAAACCTACTATGCAGGATGTAGAAACTTTTGGCAGTGCCAAAAAGAGCCACAAAGTAATACTTTCTTTTATGGAGAAAATTTTAGATACTTCTGTTTCAGGTATATTAGAGGGTTTGGATCTGCAAAGACCAATATATTTACCCACAGCCAGCTATGGTCATTTTGGCCGGGAAGAATTTCCTTGGGAAAGAATAGTTTAGAGTCTCCTTTTAAGAAAATTCCAAAATCATTGGCAGGTGATCAGAGACTTCAAGGTTAGGTACTTGGAAATCGATGACTTTGATTTCTTTTGAAACAAAAGTAAAATCTGCATACTTATCCTCCCAAGGGAAAAATTTATTTCTGGTAGTTTTGATATTATAAACCCTTATTAGATTATCCATAATTCCTTCCAGCATTTGGATACTTTTCGTATTAATATCTAAATTAAAATCTCCAACTAAAATTTTTCCCTGAACTTTATCTTTTAAAAACTCTATAATTTTTTGCGATTGTTCTATTCTTGAGGGAGTATCTATTTTTCTTCCTGAAGTCCAAACACCGTGAATATTTAAAACTATAAATTTTTTATCATCCATTTCTAAATCTACATATTGGACATTTCTTGGTAATGTTGTTAAGTCTCCAGCTATTAATCCGTTTTTTTCCCTGAAAACAAAAAAATCACCAGAGGACTTAACAGATAAAGTTTTCCTGACAAATGTTGTCAGTCCCCAGGAGATATCAAAATCAACTTTTTCCTGTAAATTTGAGGAGAGAACATAATTATCCTGACAGGAAGCAAAATATCCATTAAAACCTTCTAAAATTTCTGACAAATCGTCAAATAAATTTATCCTAAAATCTTTATAACTTTGTTTCTTGGCAGGATTTTTGTACACTTCCTGGAAACAAAAAATATCGGTATCTTTAGAGTGCAGTTTTATAAAATCTATAAAGGAAGTATGCAATTTTCCTCCCCAGGCATTTAAAGATATTAATTTCATTACATGGAATTATATATGTAGCAATGATAAAATACAACATATTTCACGGAGATTAGTTCATCGGTAGAACGCTCGGATGGGGTCCGAGAGGCACGGGGTCCAATTCCCCGATCTCCGACAACTATAGGATTTAACCTAGTCATAAAACGATTATTGACATTCGGGTTAAATTCGTCTATGGTAAGAGTATGGCAAAAAGTTGGGTAATATGTAATTTATGCAGAAAAGAATTTTTAAAAGATAATCGCCATATAAATGAAAATCAGAAACTAGGTCACAAGTTCTATTGCTCCATTCAATGCCAATCTTCATTTAGAAATAAACGACTTGAATTTAATTGTGATAATCCTTTTTGTAACAAAGAGTTTATGAAAAGAAGATGTGAGGCATCAAAAAATAACTATTGTTCAAGGTCTTGTGCAGTAACTATTAATAATTCCAAATTTCCCAAGAGAATAGCATTAATTAAAGACTGCAACTTTTGTGCTAAGAATATACCTACTTACCAATTGTATTGTTCAATAGGTTGCAGTGCTAAAGGTCGATCTTTATCTCGAGAGGAAATTATTAACCGAATAAAGAGGTTCTATAGTAATTATGGTCGTGTCCCCCTTAAAAGAGAATTCTGGGGTATTTATAAACCAGCCAGAAAATACTTTGGTACCTGGAATAAAGCAATAGAAGCTGCAGGATTTAAGCCTAACCCCATTATGTTTGCTGATAATTGTATTGCTAACGATGGACATAAATGTAACTCCATAGCGGAAAAAACAATTGATGACTATCTTTTTCAGAGGGATATTGTCCATGAAAGAAACATTCCGTATCCGAAAGGTTTGTATACAGCTGATTTTAAAATCGGTAAGAAATTGGTTGAATATTTTGGTTTATCAGGAGAACATAGACGGTATGATGAGCTTAAAAGAATTAAAAAGAGGATAGCTAAGAAATATCAGTTAGGCTTAATAGAAATTTATCCAAAAGATCTCTATCCGCATAATCAACTTGAGAAAATTTTTGGGTATTGACCTTTGGTTTTTATTTGGTATAGTAAAATTATGGCACAAAGTAATGGTGAAGCGAAAAAGGCAGCGGTTCTAGCAGCCATGGCACAAATCCAAAAGCAATATGGTACAGGTTCCATAATGCGTTTAGGTGAGCGGGTTGAAAAATTTAC
>CAZYBP010000007.1:429-29905 GCA_964645555.1 uncultured Gammaproteobacteria bacterium | reverse complement strand
CACCGCGATAGCTATCAAATTATATAAGCCATGAGCTGCCATGGAATAACACAGAGAATTACCTCCTTGATTATCTTTGGTAATGCCAAAGTAAGCTCCAATTATTCCGTTCATGGCTGCACTCGGCAATGAATATCCTTTCACCAAATGAACTGAAGCAAAAATAATATTGGATAATACCAAACTAATCCAAATATTCCCTCCAAATCTTTTTTTAAAATCTTCCTGCAGATATCCCCGAAAGAAAAGTTCTTCAGCAAAAGAACCAATTAGAAGCATAAAGGGAAATATTGTAGGGGCTATAATCGGTCTTCCCATCAAAGACCACCTGAAATATAAAATTACCGGCAAAAGAAAAACAAAAAATATTCCCATTAGGGGTTTACCAACTCTAAAACCTAAATCTTCAAAAGAGAATTTTTTGAAAAGAATAAGCAGGATCGGCAAAAGAAATAGGACCAGATAATAAGGATCAAAAGGCATTAAACCTGTTGCCTGAAGAGGACTACGCAGAGCATAAACAGCAATCACAACCGCCGACAGACCAATTGGCACCAGGACAGATGTTTGTTTCACTAACTTTACACTACACCTCTATTGATAAAGAGTCAAATAAATATTACAGTTAATTTAATGTCCAAGATATTGCTATATATTGGGGGAATAATTTCTGCAATTTTGGCTTTAATGTTTGTGGCAGATTACTTTTTAAACATTCCACTTCTGCGTTCTATGCCTGGTGTAGGCCAAATTGCCTGTCAGTTTCCTACCACTGTTTCCGGCAGCTCCATGGAACCAACTATCAAAACAGGCAGCCGGGTGACTTTTAACAAATGCATCGGGAATAAAGAAAGTCTATCCATAGGAACTGTTGTGCTTTTCAGTGGTGAGCAGGGCAACAGTATTTCCCGTATTAAAGATAAGATCCCGGAGCAAGATAAAATTATCTACAAGGTCAGTCAGGACAACCGCCCCGATGCTGTTTTTGAAGTCAGGCCTGACCGGATTATAGGTATCCTACAACCTTAATAATCCACTTTTCCAGATAAATCTACTTTGGGTTTAAAATAACAATTGATAAATTAAGGATCGTGGCAAAAGCTACCCAGATTAAATATGGAATTAATAAATTCCCTGCTAGTTTATTAATTTTGTAAAAGGCTTTTATTGTTAAAAAAATTGCTATCCACAAAGCCACTATATCCACCAAAGCTAAAAGAGGATTTTTTAAGCCAAAAAATATAATTGACCAAACTGCGTTTAGTAAAAGTTGAATCCAAAAAACAGTAGGGACTTTTTCCTTTATCCAAACCAAATATAATGAGATTCCCAAAAGTATATAGAGGATCGTCCATACAGGCCCAAAAATAAAGTTTGGCGGAGAAAAGAAAGGTTTATTTAAGGTTGCATACCAAGTAGGAATAGCGGAGAATGTAAAAAGCGATCCAATAATTCCTACCCCCAAGCAAATTCCAATGGATAAAAATAATTTTGGAATATTAATTGCCACTATTTCTACTATATCACTTCAGCGGAGAATTTTTTGGTTAAACTGGTTGTGTCTTTTTGCAAGAAATTACCAGATTAAGTCTATTTTATATCGGGACAGTTATTTTTAATCCAATCCACGTCTGCCTGGTCTTTAATAAACATCCCCTTACCACCCTTATAAGCAAAAGGCTTACCATCCTCTATTACCAACTGATCTGGACAGGTATTTACAGGTAAAACATCAACATTACTAAGAAACCCCGGTTGAATATTTTTCAAAACATACATTTCATAATAGGAGAAAAAGTAGCTTGCAATATTTAGCAAAACCATTAAAACAGTCAAAACCACAACTCCCTTTGTCTTCCATGCCCCCTCAACTACCCTGAAAATAAAATAAGGAACAAGTGCAAGCAGTGTCCAAAGCCACATAAAGTTAAGTATTGTCCCCAAAAAATTGTTATAAATATCAAACCCCTCTGGTCCTCCTTGAGGTTTACCAAGTTTTGTTACATATTCAATAATTGTGCCCAATATGGCAGTTCCTATCCATGCTAAAACAAAGTTTAATTTTTTGTAAAAAACTGTGATCGCAAAAGACATCATAGCAAAGGTTATTAAATTTATAGTTGTACCTGAATTACCCTGGAAAAATAATGCAGGGTTCATCAAAGAAGCATGTGTTCCGGGAGCACCAAGTGGTAAACCTTTCAAATATCCCGCTATTTCAGGCATATTCTCTCCCCAAAAGATTAAAGCAAAGAAGTAATAAGGAAAATAGCTCCAAGGAACATTTAGTTTATCAAGTAAACTAAGCTTAAATGGTAAAGAAGGCAAACCCTGTTTTCTTCTCTTGTAGATATAAAAACCTGTTAAAGCTGATGCGAGCAGTAAAATTGCCCAGGTAATCGGTGAAGTTAAGCTGCTTTGGCATTCCTGCTTACTAGGACCTAAACATACGGCAAAACTTGAAGAAACTAAAATTGCTACAACATCTAATAAAACTAATAGATAAATTAAAATTTTTCTCATTAACTTAACTATAGCATTTTTATAAATCTAACTTTGGATTATCTTTCCCAAATATCAGATACCTCCTGGGCAAATTGGGTTGGACAACCACCATTACCTTTGGCAATAGAAAGTTTATTATCAGATATTAATTTAACTATTACCCATTTGTCTTGATTAACATCCTGATAACAGGCAACTTTACCAGATTTTAGATCAGGCAATAAAACATCAGGAGAGTAATCAGTTAATACTTCCACTAACTTGCCATCTTTTCTTATGGATATTTGAACAGTGGAGAGGTATTTATTGATTGATAAATAATCACCTTTTGTATCTGTGCTTTCCCCTTTAAACCAACCGCCCGATGCAGTCCCTTTAATGTCATAAGATAAATTCCCACAGGAAATAGTACTGACACCTTGCTCTTTATTCCATTCTTTTTGGATAGTATTCTCGTTATGGACCAAAGTGTAAGCTATATAATCCCTCTTTAAATTATTAGCATTCCGGACATCAAAATATTCATAAGGACACTGTGCATATAAGCTTTCTTTATCTTGCCAGCGTTTTGAGTTTATATGGGAAACTTTTTTTGAAGTATTAGAAACAAAAAAATCAAAACTGTCACCTTGAGCCACACCTTTTACATAACCTAATAATTCTCCTTTTTTAATTAACGCCTTAGGTTGCAGCTCCTTTGCTACTTTATCAAGACGGTCAAAAAAGAAACCTACCTCACAACTAGCTTGCAGTGAAAGCTTATATTTTCCATCCTTTTCGGAAACTTCTTCTAAAACAGCATCTGTTGGGTTATAAACAGCAGCTTCAGTTCCCTCTTTTAAAACAATAGAACTTCGGGCAATAAAACGAGCCTGGGTATCACCCAAGGGTCTTATAAAAAGTATATTTGCACGGTCGATAAATTGCCCTTTAAAAACTGGATTGGAATCTGATTTACACTTTTCCCCTTTATTTTCAGCAACAGGTTTTTTCTCTTCTACTGGTTGACCGGTTGCTCTTTTTATGGCACTAACATGGACATCATTAAATACCGAATATTCAACAGCTAAAATTAGAAATACTACTACCCCCAACCCTACTAGTCCAATTAAAACTTTTACCATGATCTCAGTGTGGCAAATTTCTGGTGACAAGTCAAACCCTTTATGCTATGGTTTAAATATATGGCCAAACTGCTCGTTGGCACCGCGATTATAGCTTCAATTGTAATAGCAGTTGTTGTTATATTCCCTAAAAAAGGAGAGTACGATGCTCCAAGACCAAAAAACGACAGCGCCTTTAATGATACTTCTGAAAAACCACCATTTAAATTAAAGGGTGTTGGTTTAAATTTAGATGATATTGATTTTTCTGTAGTCAAAGACCAGAAAATACCATTCGAAGGCTATGGAGCCTGGGTAGAAGTACCGGGCGAAAAGCCATACCGCAATCCTCAACCAACTTTTGTAGTACCTAAAAAAACTAAAGTCCGGGCAATGATTGATGGCTTTGTTATTGATGTCCCCAAGCTTTACAGCGGTGACTATTCTGTGCGAATTGCTACTTCAATGGATAGCCGCTGGAGTGTGGAAACTGAACACGTTGATAACCCAATTGTAAAAACGGGAGATTTTGTAAAGGCAGGACAAGTGGTGGCTGAAGCCAGCACAGCCAAAACAGGAAATAACTCACCTTGGGCTTGGTTTGAAATTGGTATCGGCAAAGGAACTCAAAACTTGGATGAAAGACCAGACCATGTCTGCACCTTTAAATATTTAGATGACTCCATTAAGGCAGAGACTTACAAAAAATTAAAATCTATAATGGCTGACTGGGAAGAGTATAAACAGGATCCTAATGTCTACGATGAAAATATAACCTCTATCCCCGGCTGTTTAACAGAAGAAGTCATTGATGGATAATATAAAAATACATAAAGGGCAAAAAGGCAATATTTTAATTCCCATTATTATTGTGGGGATAATATTGGCTATCTTTACTGGCTTCCTTTTTACCAAACAAAAAGAGTCTGAGCAAAACCTTGAAACTGATTTAATTGAGTATAAAGCTCCTCAGGAGAAAGAAGATAAAGCCCCTTCCTTTGACCCTTTGGATTTACGCGATACTTGGAGCCGGGGAAAATGCCAAGGCAAAGGTATGGTCAAATTTGGCACCTTACCAATGAAACCGGAAGATTTTTCTGTATATGAACCTTATGGCATGGTCACAGAATCGCATGTTACTCCAATTGACCATGGGTATTTCTCCCCCATAGTTTTTAATTCCCCCAGGGATACTTATGAAGTCAGGGCTATTGCTGATGGGGTAATTGTAGAAATTGAGGCCAGGGGAAAACCTGAATACCGGATAAACATCGAACATACTTGTGATCTTTACAGTTATTTTGACCTGATCACATCTTTGTCTCCTGAAATAAAAGCACAACTGGAAAAGGCTGGAGGAAAATACTTTATTGGCAGAATCCCAATTAAGGAAGGACAGCTGATTGGAAAAATCGGTGGCCAAACTTTAGACTTTGCAGTTTATAACAACACTTTAAGGTTAAACTTTATTAATCCTAAATCTTATGAAGGAGAACCCTGGAAAATTCACACTGATGATCCTCTTAAATATTTTAAAGAACCGGCAAAAAGTATTTTAATTTCCAGAAATATCCGCAAGGCAGAACCGATTGCCGGGAAAATCGACTACGATATTGACGGAAAATTAATTGGTAATTGGTTTGAGGAAGGAACCAATGGTTATGCAGGGAAAAAGATGGAAAGCTATTGGGAAGGGCATTTTGCCCTTGCCTATGATTATATTGACCCCACCCAAATCAGATTTTCTATTGGTAACTTTGGTGGCAAAGCTGCCCAATTCGGTGTTAAAGGAAACAGTCCTGATCCAGCCAAAGTTGATAAATCTTCAGGGATAATAAAATACGAGTTGGTTCAATATCAATATTATGATAAATTAGGAGGTGCTTGGGACTTAAAGCATGTAATTGGAGAACCTGCTTCCAAAAATACTGACTTTATCCAAGGCACAGCCCTACTTCAACTTTTAGAAGATAGAAAACTAAAACTCGAAGTCTTCCCAGGAAAAACAGCAAGCCAAGTCTCCGGTTTTACCCCCAATGCCAGAATTTATGAAAGGTAAAACGTAGCGTCGTTAATAAATTGCTGGTATTTTTATCCCTTTTATGAAATCAGTAAAACCATCTTTATGTGTTTTAATAATATCCTCTATATTTCTATCGTAGTTTTTGTTATTTTTCATATCCTTTAACCATGTATTAACACCCTGAATTATTCTTTCGGAAAAAACTCCTATATCTAGATTTAAAGCACCATCAAAATTGTTATTATGAAGGGATATTTTTTTAGAAGGAAAGGTAAAAACGAAATCCAGAAAATGACGAATTTTTATGGGAAGTTTTACCTTGGTGTATAAGTGAACAACGCAATAAGTAACAATCTTTACCCTTTATGAATAAATCATCAATATACTTGTCGAACCATTGAATATATTTTTTTGGAGAATCTTTTCCATTTTGTGATTGTAAAGCGCCACAAATACTGGGTAGCATAACTGTTAGGAAAAGTGCTGAATAGTAATTCTTGTAACGTAAATCTCTCTTAATAGCTTTCAAAATGTCTTCCATTTCAAGCAAATTTTACGTTTTTCTTTAGAAAAAGGAAAGCTTTGTTTAATTTCGAGTCTTCGAGAAATCAAGCTTCGCTTATACTTCGACTAATGCTCAGTACAATAGGAACTTTTTATAGTGGAGAGTCAAATTTATCTGAGATAAGTCGAAGGATCAAACCATGAGAAATATTGTCTAGATTAAACTAACTGGATTTTTAATCTCAAATCGAGGGCTGCAGCTACTTTTTGCAAAAGTCCAATAGAAGGATTAGCGCTCATGCTTTCTAATCTGGAAATAACTGCCTGGGTTGTATTCGCCTTCTTAGCAAGTTCCCTTTGTGAGATTTTTTTACTTAACCTGGCGGCAATAAGCGCCCTGCTTACCTGATATTCAGCCTCTGATTCTTCCCAGGCTTTCCTAAATTTAGGGTTTTTAAGACTATGTTTTAAGTGATCTTCTAGTGTATATGGTTTCATGGTTAAATGATATCTTAGAAGATATCATTTGTCAATAACCTCTTTCAATCTATCTAGAGCAACATTAATCTCTTTAATTGGAGTTTTCTCAGTCTTTTTAATAAAAGCATGTAAAATCAGAATTCGTTTTTCTTTCCTAGTTACATAAAAGATTCTTGCACTATCTTGTCCTAAAATTCTAATCTCCCAAAGTGGTGTTCCAATTAACTTTTTTGTGTGTGGTATGACAGAACTTAAGCCATATTCTTTTATGTTAAACAATATTCTAGTTACTTTGGCATCTATGTCGGGATATTGATCTAAAAAATCTTGTACCGGGTTATTGCCCGAAAGGGAAATATAGAATACTACTTGCCATTTATCCATATAGCTAACCTGATATTAACATAATAGGTGCAAATTTTAGGAGTTTCTATAGTGGTGAGTCAACTAAAACACTCAAAGAAAATATGATACAGTTTAAGTAATGCCCAGCCAGCGTGGTATTTTTATCCCAATCATAGCTTTAGTTATTGTGGCTTTTCTTGTAGCTACAACAGCAGGCTTTCTATTCTATAAACCCAATAAAGGACCACTACCCCCTAATGCTGATCCTTTTACAGAAAGTCCAAAAGAAGTTCAGGAGTGTATTAGTAAAATTATTGGTAAAAAGGCTTTATCTGAACTTCAAAGTAAAAAAAGGCCTGCAAATGACAATGATAAAGAGGCCTCAAAAACTTGTTTGACCGAGTATTACAAACCTAAAAGTTCCCCTACTAAGTCATATTCCAAAGAAATTATAAGTGATAAACCAATAACTTTAACAGGTAATCAGGTTTTAGAAATTAATGATACTCACTACATCCAAAAAAATGATATTACCTTAAAAGATAATGCCAAAATTATCATCCGTAACTCTTTTTTTGAACATTTAGGCGATAGTTCCTTTAAGTATTGGCTAAACGCCTATGACAATGCCCAAGTGATAGTGGAAGATTCTAAAATTAAATCCACTCCCTGGCTTAACTGGAACTTTTATAACTCCTCTTCCCTCAATTTATTAAATGTTGACCAAAGCCAGTCAGGTATCTGGCACTACTTTCCAGATACTTCTAAAGTCAGTACAAAAAATTCTAACTTCAAAGGAACCTTAGCCAATGATACTCAAGCAGATATTGATAATTCAAAAGATACCTTTATTGAGCTTGTTTTTCTACCCGGATCTGTAATTGATGAACATTTGCCTAAAACAACAACTGGCACTTTTACCTTCCCCAATCAAAACGATAAACTTTCGGGAAAAATGAAACTTACTTTAAAAAACTCCACAGCTTCTAATTGGGGTATCACTGTTACTGAAGAAGATAAAGTGACTATCCGTGATACAGAAAATTTAACTGTTACCTTTTCTTTTGGGTATAAGTTTATAGATGAAACCATTGAGCTTTCTGATTTAAAAGTGAAAAAATATGCCGATCAAACTTGGAATTTCAAAGATACTTACCTTCGTTTGATTAATGTTACAACTAACAAATGGAGTCCGATTGTAGGTGCAAAAAACACTTTAATAATAAAAAATTCAGAGCTTGCGGACAATGCTTTCAGCAACTCACAAGCAAAAATTATTATTGAAAATAGCACTGCCCAATTTTTGCGAGCAAAAGATGATGTCCAAATGACTGTAATAAATTCTAAGGTGGAAGGTGATGTGATAACAGAAGATAGTGGCAAGATTACTTTAATTAATACTAAAGTTGGAGGTCAAAAGGTGGAAAAGGGAAACGGAAAGATAATTAATCAATAAATCCTCAGACAAATTTTAGAACTTTTAGGAATTTGAGTTATAACTTTAGGAGTTCAAGGGCTTTATATACTAAAACAGCTGGCCAGAAAAGAGCGTATACTATACCTACTACCCCATCAACAAAACTTGTAGCATGTTGGATAAAATAAACTAAGGCTCCAATTATTCCAATACCATATATTGCTCCACCACCTGCATTATTTTTCATTATTTTGATAATATCACTTTTGAATAGTATATTGATTTATTTCAATTGGCTGATTATGACTTTTTTGCTCATCTATATAACTAAACCAAGCTGCAACCCAATGCCCTATTAAAGATATTAGAAAAAAGAGGAGGGTTATCCAAAGGTAGGCATATTTTTTAAAAAGCGAGCTATTATTCATCTATAATAGCTTAGAATACATAAGGTAACTTAAAAACCAATGATGGGCAAGTATTAAATAAGTAATAAAAAATGAGCCATAGATAATATTTTCTCCTCTTACAAAATTATCATCTAATTCTTAAATCAGACTGTAACTTACAAATTATACTGAGTGTAGAAAAAACTTATAGGTATCACAATCGTTTAATTTCTATGCCAATATACAATGTAAAACTTGTTAATAAAGAGGAGATTGCTAAAAATACAATGGCTTTTTATTTTGAAAAGCCAGCAGGTTTTGAATTTATTGCCGGCCAATCTGGTGATTTTACTCTTATCAATCCACCTCAAACAGATCAGGAAGGTAATTTAAGATCATTTTCTTTAGCTTCTGCACCATATGAAAAAAATTTAATGATAGCTTCTCGGATGAGAGATACAGCTTTCAAAAGAGTTTTGAAACAACTACCTATTAACAGTCAAGTCATGTTAGATGCTCCCCGCGGAAAGTTTGTTTTACCCAGTTCAGATGTTACCCCAGTTGTATTTTTAACTGGTGGAATTGGTATTACTCCCGTTAGAAGTATCATTGCCCAAGCCACAAAAGATAAACTTCCTCATAAATTAATCCTTTTTTACTCAAATAAAACAGCTCAAGATGCAGTTTTTACTTCGGAGCTAGAATTTTTTGCCAAACAAAATCCTCACTTTATTTTTATTCCTGTGATGACACAAGTTAAACCCAACAATTGGCAGGGTGAGAGTGGACATATCAGTAAAAGTATGCTGCAAGAGTATATTAATAATTTAACTATTCCTATTTATTATCTTTCGGGTCCTCCTGGTATGGTTGCCTCCATGAGACAAATTTTAATGGATGCAAAAATAAGTGAAGACAATATTAAAACCGAACAATTTTTAGGATACTAATTTATTTGATCTTTTGGATTTTTTAAGTAAATTAACATTTTCTTCATCTGAAAGCTGTTCAAAGTTTTTATACCAAGAACCTACTGCCATAAACTCAAAAGGAGTAGCCAAACAAATAACCTCATCTATTTTACTTTTTAAACTTTCAGCTGTGTCTATTGCACAAACAGGTGAAGCTAAAATAATTTTTTTGGGATTCAGTTTTCTCACAGCTTCTATGGCAGCTTTAGCAGTAATCCCTGTAGCCATACCATCATCAACTAAAATAGCAGTTTTACCAGTTAAGTTTGGCAGTTTATCATTTCCATGATAAGTTTTAACTCTTTTACTTAATTCTTCCTCTTCCAGTTTAATTGTATCTTCTAATTCCGTCTCATCTATACCTAAAACTTCAATACTAGTTTGATCTAAAACTTTAACTCCACCTTCTGCAATAGCTCCAATACCAAATTCTGGATTAGAAGATAAACCAATTTTTCGAACAATAATTACATCTAAAGGCGCATGCAAAACATCTGCCACCTCAAACCCGATTGGGACTCCTCCTCTTGGAAGAGCAAGCACAAAGGGATTATCCTCACGAAATTTTATTAGTTTGGTAGCTAATTTTTTACCGGCTTCTTGTCTGCTTTCAAAAACCATATGAGATTAATTTACCATACTAACCTTTTCTGATTAAAACTGAATAAGTATTAGAAAATAGGTATGCAAGAAAGTTGTAATATTAAATTATGAAGGTTTCAGTTATAGTCCACCCTAATGCAAAAAGGGAAAGGATAGAAAAGGATTTATTAGATAATTTACATGTTTACGTCAATCAACCCCCTCTGGAAGGAAAAGCTAACAAGGCAACAATTGTCGCTTTAGCAGATTATTTTAAAGTTAGTAAATCTACAGTTAAGTTACTAAATGGCAGCAAATCCAAATATAAACTTTTTGAATTAATTACAAAGTAGGACGAATCCAAATTGGATGAATTAGTCTAGTTTCTGAACCTCCACAACATCTTCCAAAGGAATTTCTACTTTTTCGTGCGCCTCGCGTACTTGTTGAGCAGAATTTGCAATCGTTTGGCAATAAGCAAACTCTTTTTCCATACTGTAAACTGCAGAAATAGGTGTTAAACCTGCTTCTCTGGCACTTTGTTTGTATTTCTCAAACCCCGCCTCCACATCTTCAGCAGACATTTCTTGAGACAATTTGTGTACTCCTAGAAATAGAGCCATGCCCCCACCTCCTTACTTTTAAACATACTAAACCTATTTCATCAAATTGAGGTGAGATCAATATCAGAATTCTGTAACAGAAATAGTAAATTATTCTACAGTAACTGTTCCTGTTAGTTGAGGATTTAGATGATCGTGATACTTATAAGTACCGGCTGTTGGGAATGTTAATGATTTGCTTTCTCCGGCCCCAATTAGACCTACGGTATTTAAAGGCTGATAATCTGTGTGTGTTGGATGTGGAGAAGAATTAACTTGATGCTGTTCGCTATCCGAGTTCACCCAAGTTACTGTATCTCCTACCTTAACTATAATCTCAGATGGAGAAAAACCATTAGCTGTAACTGTTATTGTATTCTTTTGAGTTTGATCTGGAGAAGAAGTTGCTTCTTGCGGTGAGGAAGTAACTGCTGTAGTAGGCTGAGGGCTGGAAATTGGTTTATTTTGCAAAGACTGAATGTAGAAATAACCTGCACCTAAGATTAAAGTGATTATCAAAAGTATTATCCAGTTCCTGGAAGACATATATTAACAATACTATATCCAGTATATAAAATCCGTAAGAAAAATAACAGAGTAAAGCAAGAAATCCTTACACATTTATTTTCTGTCTATAACTAGATTTTATATCCATTATTCTAAGATTAGTCTTATGCCTGAGGCAGAATATTATTTGCAAAGGGGGTTATTTGTACCGTCAGATAAAATCAAAATAATTCATCATGATTTATTAGTTTATCCATTTTCTTTCAGTCAAACTCATCAGGATTTTGCAGAAGATGGTTTGAAATTTATAATTAATCCAAATTTAGACAAAGAACTGAGATTGAGGACAAGAGAAAGACCAACTCACCCAAATGAACTGGCTTTTGAGCGATCCCTATTTGTACCAGATAGCGCTAACTTACCTTTAGCTCAGCAAGATGAAGTAGCCAGAACATATGTAAGACAACTTCGAGACAAGTTGGGATTAGTTTATGTAGATGGGGGGATCGACAGAATCACTGATTATGAAAGAGTCATACTCCAACATTTAAGAATAAGGGGGGCCAAATTGCTTGAGGCAGGAAAATATTTATATCCCAGTGCCAGGGTCCGAACACGGGTCTTCCCGGATAGAGTCAGTTCGGAGAATTACACTCCTCTTATTGGACCCTATGAGGAGGATGGATTGAGAGTTGATATATTAAGCCGCGAAGAAGGAGACCCAGAAGTTGGAGTTTGGGTGTTACTTTATCCCTCGTTACATCCTCATCAGTAACCTGCCTGGTCTGCTTCCTGCTTAGTTTTATGAATTGTTGCGTCCGGATGGTGTGGCGGTGAGTAAGTTGTTAAAATTTTCATATCCTCCATACCTGTATTGATAAAATTATGTTTAGTACCAGCTCTGACTAATACTAAATCATCTTCCTCGAATTTCATTTCTTCATCGTTTAAAATGGCTTTTCCTTCACCTTCTATACACAACAGTACCTGGTCAGTTTCAGTATGAGTTTCTTCCCCAATTTCTCCACCAACTGGAATACTCATAATTACTACCTGGGTATATTTACCTGTTTCTAAAACTTGCCTAAAATTTGTATTGTTTTCAGCTTGGCTTTCAATATCTTTGATAAAACCTAACACATATCTCACCTCCTATCTGATCATTTGTCTAGTTTCTCTTTTTGCCCCTGCCAGTCTTTGATTGATTTTAGTGGCTATTTTTTTACTATGAATTAAAACCTCATTTAAAGGAATATTCAGCTGGGTAACAAATTCTCCTAAAACCATTTTATTTAATGGGTAATGTAGGTGTTTTCTTATTTTAGGAATAATCTCTTGGTTGCCTCCTAGAATAATAAAATGAATATTTTTATCTATAGCAAAATCATAAGCAGTTTGGGAAATTTGCTTTAAGTGCTTATCCAAATGATCTTCAATATGCCGTGGGATTTTATCATACCTACCCCAATTAATAGTTTTAGCTTTAACTCTCTGAGGCACATCCCCATTAAAGACTTCTTTCTGTTCTGCTATTTCTCCCAAGTAAACAGTGAAAAACTTGGCCTTTTTCCGATCTACCAGCAAAACTAAATACCTCTGGTGATCCTTCAAACCTTCCTCAATAGGTTTAAGATATAGTGAATTTGAGATAATAACTAAAGGCGATAGAAAAAATTCAAAGTCTAAAACTTCCCATAGATTATCACCGGCAAAAAAAACTAAACTGCGGTTGTTACTTCTGTCAAAAGACTCATGTAAATAGTCTTCTATCTTATTAATATATTTTTGCCAAATTTTTTGTTCATCTTCAGTTAAACTTTTATTAACCAACGAGTGTAATTGAGACAAAAAATAGGTCGGATACGGCACTCTTTTCTCTTCTGTGCCTAAGTAGACCGATAAAATCGGGGACTTAGAATCCTGAGGCTTCCTTAGCTTATCCAAGATCTGAGTTTCATCCATCACAACTCCCTCCCGCGGATAGAAGAATGATCCGGATACTCACTTCCAGAAGGAAAATGCAAATCTTTATACTTTTCCAATTCTTTAAAAATACGCTTAAAACCTACATCAATACATTCCTCCATTGTTTGTCCTTTAAAATGCACATAAAGCCTATTTTTATTCAGGCGAAAGGTAATTGAACCTTCAAAAAAAGCAAGAGCAGACTTCAAATCAGCATATGATCTGTGCAAATGGGGATGATTCCTAGGTGGATGATACTTATCAATATTTTTACGCACAAGTAGCCTGAGTACCACTAAATCACTTTCTATACCCGGCAAACTTTGGTCAAGTTTTGCTACATGCTTGTGGATATATTCCACCAATCTTTCAGAAACCTGGCAATTTTTAGTAGTCAGTTTAAAAATCATAGGATTATGTTCACTCTAGATCCTAAGGATTAAAAATGCCACTGAATTTGGTAAGAAGATAGAAAGTTATTTTACCGAAAGCTTACCTTTTTCATATCCTGTTTTATTTCAATTAAGTCATACTGAAATAGGTTGAGAGGACAATATTCCAGTCTGTGGTACTGGAGGTTTAAACTATGGATTTTGGGAATCAGCAAGCAGTTTTTAAAAATAGGACTGACGCGGGAAAAAAACTTGGCAAATTACTGGAACAATTTAAAGGTAGCAACATTGTCATCTATGCCTTGCCCAGAGGAGGCGTGGTAGTAGCAGCAGAAGTAGCCAAAATGCTCAATTCACCTTTGGATTTAATTATCACCCGCAAAATTGGCCACCCTTCCCAACCTGAATATGCTATTGGAGCTGTAGCAGAAAACGGCCATTCAATATTTAACAAAGAGGAAGTGTCAAACGTTGATAAAAATTATTTAACTGCTGAGGCTGAAAGACAAAAAGAAGAGGCAAAAAGAAGACGCAGGTTATACCTCGGAGACAGAAAACCCATTCAAAGTGCGGGCGAAACTGCAATTCTGGTTGATGACGGCATTGCCACCGGTTTAACTATTAAGGCGGCAATTAGGGAACTAAAATCCCATTATTATCCAAAACAAATCATAGTTGCCGTTCCGGTTGCACCAGCAGAAACAGCCAAAGATTTGAAAGAAGAAGGTGCAGAATTTGTAGCGGTAAATTTAGAAAAGAATTTTTTAGGGGCAATCGGAGCGTATTATCAAAACTTTTCTCCTGTTGAAGATAAAGATGTAATCAGAATTATGAAGGAGGCGGAAAGTTAATGGTAAAAAATTTGGATGTAGTAAAAGATAATAAAGACAAAAAATTGACAGTTACTATCCCTTTAAATGGCATACTTACTGAAGGAATTTTAAGGGTGCCTCACAACCCCCGTGGCATAGTTTTATTTGCCCATGGTAGTGGCAGTAGCAGATTAAGTCCCAGAAACACTTTGGTGGCTTCAGTTCTAAGACAAGCAAGAGTTGCCAGTTTACTTTTTGATTTATTAACTGAAGAAGAAGATTCAATTTATGAAAATAGATTTAACATTGAACTTCTAACTGAGAGATTAATCCAAACAACACAATGGGTTAGAAGACAACCAGGGATTAAAAATCTTAAGTTAGGGTATTTTGGAGCATCCACAGGTGCAGCTGCTGCGTTAAAAGCCGCTGCCAGAACCGGATCTGATATTAGAGCAATTGTTTCCCGAGGAGGACGACCAGATTTAGCTATGGATGAGATAGAAAACGTCAACTCTGCCACTTTACTTATTGTTGGTGAAAATGATCCACAAGTCTTAGGATTAAACCAACAAGCATATCAGATACTAAATACAACCAAAAAAATAGAAATTATTGCAGGTGCCACTCACCTATTTGAAGAACCCGGCACTCTACAAAAAACAGCAGAGCTTGCTTCAGATTGGTTTAAAAAATACTTAAGCCGTAATTTCAAAGAGAGCTACAGAAAATATACATAATTTTCAACCTTTCTTTTTACTTTTTTCTAAAGAATTAAAATAATCAAAAACAGCTTGTGATAAAAGAGCAATTCTTTCTTGTGCTCCGGGAGGGTAATCACTTTCTGATAAAACAACAATCAGATAATCCCCGATTGGAGAATATATGATTCCGGCATCATGTTTAAATAAACCTATATCTGCAGTTTTATGAGCCACTGGTATTTGACTAGGTAAGTATTTCGGTAACCCATCATTTAATTTCTGTTCTTTTAATAGTTCAATTATCTTTTGAGATGAATCAACATCTATTAAATTCAATTTTCCTTGATAAAGCTTTTCTAAAAATAGTGCTATATCATAAGCTGTGGATTTAGGCGGATCTCCTAAAAATGACTCTTTAAAATCTGCCTTCTCCAAAAACTTTGCGACATTGGATCTTTTCACAGTCTTTATCAAAGTTAATGCTGCATAATTATGCGAGATAGTTATCATCTGTTTTAAAGCCTGAGAAACAGTAAAATTCACCGATCCTGTTTTAAACTCTGCGCTCTCTGAGGCTATATTAAATATTTGGTTTAGTTCATCAATATCCTCTGATAATAATTCATCCTCTTTCAATAAACCTCCTTTAATTTGTTGGAAAACTGTTGCTGCTACCCAGAGTTTATATAAGCTTCCCGCCTCAAAGATTTGATGCTCATTAAAACTGTAACTTTCTCCATTACTGAAGTTTTTAATGACAATCCCATACCTACCTTTAGAACCTGTCATAGCTTGTTCTACTGTACTTTGTAGCGTTGGCTTCGCCGGCTTAATCTCATCATCCTTCCTAAAAAATCCCAAAAGGAGTAATAAACCAATTAGTAATAAAATAACTAAGGCCAATTTATTCCTACTCATAAGCGACTTCTAAGTATGCTGCCAAAAAAGATATGTGTCAATAAATTGTATGATGTGTTGTGACCACGACAAGCGACTGTTTCAGATACCTATCGAAAAATTCTAGTGATCTTTGCATGGCTAAATCAAAAGATTGGGAAATATTGTGATCTGCACCAGGGTAAGTATAAAATTCCACGGTTTTTCCAGCTTCTTTTAACCGATTATTTAATCCTTGAGAAAATTGCCATGGCACTTCCTCATCTTCTAACCCGGCATGAAGCTGAATGGGAACTTGAATATATTGTACACTATAATTTGGATCAACAGAATGCCAAAAGTTAGGGTTTTGAGCAGGTGTACCATATTTTTGAATTAAATTTTGGCGGCTCCTATTTCTTAATGCCATTTCCTCAGGAGACGGCCTAAAGGCTACTCTTCTTTGCCAATTATTCATCAAATCATCATAAGTTCCTACCACCCCACCCCAAATCACAGCTGCTTTAATATCCTGAGGATTAACTACTAAATTTCTTAGTGTAATATTTCCTCCTAAAGAATGCCCCCACATCCCTACTTTTTGAGGGTTAACGTCAGGATATTTTTTGATTGAGGATAAAGCATTTAACACATCAATTGCATATGCGGGAGAATAATATGCTCCTTCCGGCTGGCCTTCAGAACTGCCGTTTCCCCTATAATCCGGCTTAAAAACAATATAACCATTCCTGGCAAAGCTATCCACGTATGCTGTATATCTTTCAGTTGTCCGATACTGAGCTGGCGGAATATAACCATGGTTAAAAATAATTACCGGCCATCCTTCCTTTGGCCTATCCTCAGTTGGAACTGTAAGCAATCCATAAATTTTTAACCCTTCAGATTTATAGGAAGCAATGTATTGGTAATAATTAGAAGCATCAACCAAAGTTTGTTCTATCACCAAATCACTCCCTGGATAATTTTTTTCTCTCATGACGGAAATCATTAAAGGATTGACATCTGCTTTTTGTTGCGATTGCTCAATGACCTGAGATAATGGAATCTTACCGGAAGCTAAGCGGTCTCTAAAAAATACCGTTACTCCCAATATTACCAAAAGAAGGATTATTAAGAGTATAAAAGGTAGTTTCTTCATTAAGCTTTAAACATTTACGGGCCTGGGGTAGGCGTAGACGTTGGTTCTGGCGTGGGGGTAGCAGTAGAAGTTGGGACAGGTGTTGGGGTAGGCGTAGTAGTAGGATCCGGAACAGGAGTTGGGGTAGCTGTTGGTTCAGGGGTTGGGGTTGGAGTTGGGCTTGGGCTAGGAGTTGGCGTGGGGGTAGGCTCCACAGTAGGTTGAGGTGTTGGGGAAATAGATTGACGGGATCTCGGAGAACTAGATGGTCCGTATAGCTGATTTGTATCTGCGCTGTTAACACCTGCTACCTCTTTTGGCGGATCTGGCAATTTTGCAGGTAGTTTGATAGGATTTGGACTATTCATAGAGATACTCACTGAACCATTTAAGTCTTGGGGTCTGCTTGCAGAAATAAGTTGGATAAAAAGTAAAACACTCCCCACCATCACACCGATTAAGACAACAGACAAAATCAGTGTTAAAAAAATTGGGGTATGGGGGAATGGTTTGCTAATTTGCTGAGGTTGATCTGAATTCATAATAGCAAGTTTGGAAATTATATACTATTTTGGCTATTAGTTTTATCAAACAGTTTTCTTAACTCTTCTTTAGCCTGCTCCAGAATTTTTTTCTGCTTTGGATCTAAATTCTTACCTGCTCTATTAATATAAAAATTGAGCATGCTCATAGCAGATTGAAAGGAACCAGCTTTTTTTCTAATACTATTTTCAGCAGATCGTTTTAATGAAGCAGCAATCTTTTTAGGATCATTCCTGCTAAAAACACCCTCTTCCAAATCCAAAGCATTGCTAGTTCTTGTGACCTCACTAGACCAATATTTCTTATTAGACATATCCGGGAAAAAAGTCTACTTTAATTTGATTTCCAGAAACACCCATTTCTTTTAAAGTTTTTTCAAAAGCAGTTATCATGGAGTGCGGCCCTGAAATATAAAAAGTTCTTTCGGCATAATCAGGTACTTCTTTCCTGATTATCTGCTCATCAACTAAACTTCCTTTTTCAGTTAAAACATAGACTGTTTTCATCCCAAACTTTTGGAAAGCTTGATTAAATACTTCCTGATATGCAATATCCTGTGCTGTTTTATTGGAATAAATTAAAACTATATCACGTCTTTCACCTTTGTCTACAAGATATTTAATTATGCTCCTGAATGGAGTTATGCCGATTCCTCCTGCCATAAATCCTAATTTCTTACTGGGATCTTTTGGTAGAGTAAAATCTCCAGCTAGTTGTGAGGCAATAATTTCCTCTCCGCTTCTCATCTGCAAAAGTCTTTTTTTAAAAGAGCTAGACTCGGGATAAAACTTTACACCAATCCTTAAATTATCCTCAGTAGGAGAAGCAGCCAGGGTAAAATATCTTCTATTTCCCCTACTATCAGGATTCTTATGCCCTAAAGTCCACTCCATATACTTTCCGGGTAAGAAGGAAAGTTTTTTATCCGGTCCAAAAATAAAATCATAAGTGTCTTTGGCAATTTGGACTTTTTGTTTAAGATGTAAAAGAAGTTTCTCCTTTGGACTCACTAAATAAGAAAAGATATTTCCTAGCAAAAGTGCTGTTTCCGGAGTAAAGGTAAACAACAAACCAACTAATCCTCCGTATATCATCTGTAACCTTTTAGTAGGGGGAGTTGTTTGTGGTTCTGTCAACATAATAAAGGCAAAAAAAAGTATCGGTGTATCTAAAATTATCCTTTGAATTAACGCTAAGATATCTCCCTCTTTTAAAGATATATTCCATAAAATAATAATTAAAGAGATAGCAAGAAAACTTAAGACTAAGCTGAATTTTCTGATTTTCCTAACAACAACTAATCCTCCAACCAAAACAAACGGTGTCATCCAAGCAGTACCTACCCACCAGCTAGCTGATTGATTAATAGTAATTGATGTTAAAAAAACTGCGAATGCTGCCGGATTAAAAATATGTTTTCTGTTTATAGCTAAAATATACTTGGAAGATACGGCCAATATTCCTGCCCAAAAAAGAAAAGTTATATCATGAAAATCTTTAACTGGAGTAATTATTAAAGATAAAATTAAAGCTGTTATATAGACTGACTCAACATTTGTAGGAACTTTAAAGACTTTAGCAAAAACCCTGTTAGCTATCCAGCATACAACTATTAAAACAGAGACTGAAAAAAATACTGATTTAAAATTGAAAGGCAATAAATTAAAAAAACTTAAAACTGCCGCAACAACTAGAAAGAATATCAGGCAATAAAGCATTAACCGGTACATGGTGATACTGTTTAATAAATCATCAATAAATTTAATCATTACCGGTTTAGAATCCGACTTTAGCTTTACTAAAATCCTCTTTTTGTAATAAGTTTAAAAGAGGTTCACCTATTCTGCCTCCTGGCCTAATTCTAAAAAGAAAATATCTATTTATATTCGTTGCCTGTCTACCCAATATGGTTGTCACAGCTGTATCAAAACCAGCATTTTTGACTGCCTCAACGGCCTGATTGTCGAAAGCTCCATAAGGATATGCAAAAGAAGTTACTTTAGTGCCTAATAATTTTTCCAAATCTTTCTTGCTTTGTTCTACCTCAAATTTAACTGTTGATAGAGACAATCCCGCTAAATAGCTATGGTTCATCGTGTGAGCACCAATATCAACCAGTCCGCTCTTACCGATTTCTAAAAGCTGCTGTCTGGTTAAGTTATTTGGCAAATCTAAAAAATTGTTAACTATATACACTGTAGCTTTAACATTATTTCTTCTTAAAATAGGAAATACATCAGTATAAAAATCCCGATAACCATCATCAAAAGTTAATACCACCGCCCTTTGTGGTAACTCAACTTTTTCATTAATAACTTCTGCGACCTCGGCCATAGTCATAAAAGTAAAACCTGCTTTTTTTAGCGTAATTACTTCTTGTTCAAAAAGCGGAGGAATAATAGCCAAAGATTTACGGATTGTATCACCAGGATCTTTGACAAATTCAACATAGTGATACATCAAAATCGGGATATTATAAGTTTTTAAAGGCTTAAGTTTGCTAATATAGTCTTCTACCTCAGGAGGTATTTCTCTCATTTCCGGATAGCTGAAAGAGGGAAATCTTTTATATAAAAAAAGTCCAATTACAACCATTAGCACAATTACAATAACAATGAGCGGGTAATTAAACGGAGTCTTTTTTCTTTTCACGGCAATATTGACATCATATCCTAATTTAGGGTAAATTAGAATTCCTGCCTTATGTCAACAAGAGAATATCTAATAAACGACAGATACGACGACAGTAGTCCCACTCAAGAAACTCTCTTATCAAACCCATTTCAAAGAACACTCGGAGGAAGCATGAGGTGGTCTTTAGTAATAATTCCGCCAGAAGGAAGTGCAATATCTAGAAGATTTTTCCTCTCTTTTAACTGACTTTGCTGAGATTTTCTTAAATTCAACTAAATCTTACGGAAAAAGTAAAATCGTGCGTATAAGCTGATATTATGATATATTAGGAAGATGAGCAAGGTAAAAATCAGTTATTCCTCAACTGGTGTTGACTATGATGTTTTAGATCCTCTAAAAAGGCTAGCCCAAAAAATGGGTTTACAAACTGCTCAAAATCTTGACCAATTTGGGTACAAAGAAATTTCCGGTAGCCGGGGTGAGTCTGCCTATGTTTGGGAAGAGGAAGATGCATATAGAGCGTTTGTAGTTGAAGGTTTGGGCACTAAAAACTTAGTCGCAGATGAGATGGGTAAAGATAATAGCAAAACTTTTTATGATATAGTTGCTCAAGATACTATAGCAGCAATTGTGAATGATTTACTGACAGTAGGGGCCTTACCGCAAGTAGTTAATGCATATTTTGGCTCTGGCGGACCAGAGTGGTTTTCCGATCAAAAAAGAATGGAAGATTTAGTAACCGGTTGGACAAATGCTTGTCAAACTGCAGGGTGCAGCTGGGGCGGCGGTGAAACACCCGGACTTTCCGGCATTATCAATCCCCAAACTTTGGATTTAGCAGGAGCAGCAATTGGCATTATTAAGCCCAAAGAGAGATTAACTTTAGGGGATAAGCTGCAAGCCGGTGATGCAATTTTGCTGATTGAAAGCAGCGGTGTTCATGCCAATGGTTTATCACTGGCCAGATCCATTGCCCAAAACATACCTCAGGGTTATCAATCTCAACTATCTAATGGTAAAACATACGGGGAAGCTTTACTTACTCCTACCCATATATACGTTAAGTTAATAAAAGATTTATTTGATGCAGGAATAGATATTCACTACATGGTTAATGTCACCGGTCACGGATGGCGTAAACTGATGAGAGCAAATCGAGATTTTACTTACCAAATCACTCAAGTTCCACCAGTTCCCCTAATCTTTGAATTCATCCAAAAAAACAGCGGCAGTGACGATGAACAAATGTATGCCATCTTTAATATGGGTGCAGGCTTTGCTATTTATCTGCCTAGAGATCAAGTTGAAAAAGCTCAGGAAATTGTTCAAAAGAATAACCTAAAGTCTTGGGATGCAGGAGAAATTCAAGAGGGAGAAAAACAAGTTGTGATTGAACCAAAAAAAATAATCTTTAAAGGGAGAGCCTTAAACCTTCGTTAATGTCTTTCTCTCGGATGCGTTTGCGGAATTAATTTTTCAGAAATAGAATCCCCATTATATATTGCTTTTATTGCCTCAGCTATCAACGTCGCCACAGAAACTATTTCTAGCTTTTTACTTTTCAACATCTCCCCTTTAATTGGCACAGTATCCGTTATAAAAACTTTATCCAAAGCAGAAGATTCTATTCTTTCAGGTGCTGGACCGGAGAATAACCCGTGAGTTGCTGCAGCGCAAACACTTTTGGCTCCTCTTTCTTTAATGATATTTGCAGCCTCAACAATTGTCCCGGCAGTATCAATCATGTCATCCACCAATAATACATTTTTACCTTTAACATCTCCTATCATATCAAAAGCTTTACTTTCATTTCTCCGCTGGACATCCCTCTCTTTAAAAACTATGGCAATACCGTCTGCATTTAAGTATTGGGCATAAAAGGAAGCTTTTAATACTCCTCCTTTATCGGGCGAAGCAATTACCAAATTACTTCCTTTGAAATATTTTTCAACAACAGGAAATAGTGAATAACTTGCATATAGATTATCCCAGGGAATCTCTACAAAACCTGGTTGTTGTTCTGAGTGTATATCTACAGTCAAAATCCTATCCGCTCCTGAATATTGAATAAGACTGGCAATTAATGCTGCAGAAATAGGCACTCTAGCTCTATCTTTTCTATCTTGTCTGGAATATCCAAAATATGGAATTATCGCTGAAACCTCAGATGCAGATGACCTTTTGGCTGCATCAATGATTAACAAAAGCTCCATAATGGAAGAATCAACTGGCGGACAAGTAGGTTGGATAATAAATGCATCCCGCTTTCTCAAATTCTCGGGGATGATAATTCTTTTCTCGCCGTCAGCAAAAACAGTAACGGTTTCATCAGCTTCTTTTCCTAAAATCTTAGCAACATCCTGAGCAAGTTTTAAATTTGCCGTTCCTGTTAAGAGTACAAAACCATTACTAGTTGGCATAAAGGTTAGATTAGATTATATAGATGCATAATTTTATTTGCAAACCCTAAAATAATTCTGCTTTAAATAAATTCTCTTTTATTCTTTTGTTAACATTTCTTGTTGTGTCAGGTGTAAACTTTTTACCAGTAATTTTTTCATATATACCCATATAAAGCATGCTCATCTCTGCTAAAAATTCTGGTGGCATTTTTGGTGGTTTTCCTTCACCTTTATATCCTTTATTTTTAAACCAAATCCTTAAAGGCTCTTTGTCATAGTTTTCAGGCTCCAAACTCTTATTAAATCTATCTTTATATGTTTTTTTGACCCAATATCTCGAAGAGTCCGGAGTATGGATTTCATCAATAAGAGTTAAACTGCCTTTTTTATCTAATCCAAACTCATATTTTGTATCTACCAATATAATTCCGGCTTTATCACATATTTTTTGTCCTCTTGCAAATAATTCCAAGGTTACCTTCTTCATTTGGCTCCAAATTTTAGGTGAAACAATTTTCTTTTTTATAATATCTTTTTCAGTAAGTCTTTCGTCATGCCCTTTTGCTGCTTTAGTTGTAGGGGTAATAACGTAGTTGGGAAGCTTTGCATTCTTTTTCAATCCTTCTGGAAATTTTATTCCATAAATCACTCTTTCCCCCTTCTCGTATGATCCCCATACAGATGTATCTGTCACACCAGTGATGTAACCTCTGACAACCATTTCGATCGGAATTAGCTTACACTCTTTTACAACTAATACATTTGGATCCACAACAGAAATTAAATGGTTTTGAATAATATCGCGAGTTTTATCAAACCAAAAAGCAGAAAGTGCTGTTAAAACCTGCCCTTTAAATGGAATAAATCCTAATACCCTATCGAAAGCAGATATTCTATCTGTTGTAATGATAACTCTTTTATCATTTACAATATAAATATCTTTGACTTTTCCTTGGGATTTTTCGCCTAGGTTTGAAATATTTACGGTTTTTAGTAAATTATTTGGGATATTATCAACAATCTTTTTTTTACTAATCATTTTTCTCAATCAGAGCAGCTTTTTCTTCCACCGCAATTGCCATTTTCTTCTTATACTCTACTAATTTTTCTTCCAATTGTTTATCCGATGTTGCAAGAATTTGCACAGCCAAAATACCGGCATTTTTTGCTCCATTTATAGCCACAGTGGCAACAGGAATACCTGGAGGCATTTGCATAGTAGAAAGCAAAGCATCAACTCCATTTAATACCCCACTTTCTATCGGAACTCCAATTACTGGCAGAGGAAATTGTGCAGCTACTGCCCCTGCTAAATGTGCTGCCATTCCTGCTGCGCAAATTATAACCTTACCACCATGTTGTTGAAATTCACCAACTAATTCTCTTGTTCTGTCGGGAGATCTATGTGCAGAGGAAATTGTGGTTTCAAACTCTATCCCAAATTCTTCCAAAACTTTCGTTGCCTCAGCCATTTTAGGTAAATCAGAATCTGAACCAACAATAATAAAAACTTTACTCATATAATTTATGGTAAATTACCAATTTGCTCTACTAAAGTCAAAGCCTTTTTTGAAGCATTACCAATATGGTTTTTTGCATCCATTATATTTTCTAACTCTTTAGCATTTAAATATTTACTAATTTCTTTATTTTCTAAAAGTAATTTCTCCATAGGATTATCTTTTCCTGTATGTATTTTACTCCAAGCCTCCATAGAAATTTCCCTCAGTAGCTCATGCATTTTTTGCCTATCCGCTCCTTTTTTAACTGCTTCGATAATTATTAACTCGCTTGCTGAAAAGAGCCAGAAAAACTCCAGATTCTTTCTAATAACTTCTTCATTAATATCTAAATCCTTAACTATATTTGAAGTTGAGTTTAATATTTCATCTATAGCTAAAAACATTTCTGGTATAACTATTCTTCTATTTGCTGAATCATCTAATGTTCGCTCCAGTAACATATGACTTGCATTATCCCAAGCTGTTCTGGATAGATTAACCACAAGTCTTGCTAGAGAACAAATTTGTTCTGCTTTGACAGGATTTCTCTTAAATGGCATGGCTGATGAGCCAACTTGATTTTTACCAAAGGGCTCTCGCCATTCACCAAATCCATAAGATTGCATGATTCTTGAATCGAAAGCAAACTTGTATAACGATTGAGCAATAGACGCAAGTAAACTAGAAACTAAGAAATCTATTTTTCTAGGATAGGTCTGATTAGCTATTTCTACCGGATCAATCCCTAAATCATTCATAATTTTAGTCTCCATCTGCTCAGCTTTCGCTAAACCAATTAGACTGACATAGCTGGCAGATGTACCTACTGCTCCCTTCATCCCTTTTCCCTTAAGCTGTTTTTTGATAAATTGTAAAAATTCTAAATCAGTTAACAGATCTTGCGCATAAAAGGCAAACCTATATCCTAAAGTTGTTGGTTCTGCCGGCTGCAAATGGGTATATCCCATACAAACAAAGTCAGAATATTTTTTTATTTTTTCTTCAACTGTTTCACGCAGAAGTTTTAACTGATTTTCTATAATACCCAGTGCTTCTTTTATCCTCAAAGTTTCAGCATTATCATTAATATCCATAGAAGTAGCACCCAGATGAATCTTTCTACCTCCAATTTTGGCTTTTTCAGCAAATTCTTTTATGGCTGCTACGACATCATGTCTGGTATCCTTTTCAATTTCCCAAATTCTCTCTATATCTAAATTATTCTCATTTTTTTCTAAATCCTCTAGTTCTTCTTTTTTAATTAATCCTTCTTTAGATTGGGCTCTTGCCAATTCTACCCAAATTCTCCTCCACAACCTGTACTTATTCTCTTCGGACCATATCCTTCTCATTTCCTCCGAACCATAACGCCAACTAAAAGGTGATTGATAAATTGAATAATTGCTGTCTTTCATATTAATGTCTAAATGCTCTTCTTTTTGAAAACACCTAATTCATCTGCTGCCTCAATTGATAATTTATCATTTATAGATCCACCCTGCTCTAAAATTGCCGCAATTCCATATTTCCCTGCCATTCTCACTGAATCATCAAAAGGAAAGAAACTATCACTTATTAGAATACCACCTTTTGCAAAATCTTCTGCTTGTTCAAGTGCAATTTTTGTTGCACCAATCCTAGATGTTTGTCCTGAACCAATTCCACGGGTCATTGGAATATCTTTATCTACCACCAAAACTGAATTTGACTTGACTGCTTTCACACACTTTATTCCAAACTTCATCTGTTCTAATTGTTTATCGCTTGGTTTATTTTTTGTTACAACTTCCCAATCCTTAAAACTATCTTCGATATTATCATCAAAATCTTGCAGTAATACTCCACCGGCAAAATATTTAAGATCCCATTTTTCGCTTCTATCATCAGGTATATCACCAAACGTATAAATACCCATACTTTTTCTAATACCCTTTAAAAGTTCTAATGCCTCATCTGTAACAGAGGGTACTGCTACGATATCAATATTACCCTCTGACTCATTTTTAAATCTAGCTACAATTTTGGCAGTTTGTAAATCCATTGGTTTATTTAAAACAATTACCCCACCAAAAGCAGAAACTGGATCAGCCTCTATTGCTCTAGCTAAAGCTTCCTCTGAATTTTCTCCTGTAGCAATGCCACAAGGGCTTAAATGCTTAATGACCGTAGCAGCAAATTCTTTAAACTGCCTAACGGTCTCAAGTCCTGAATATATATCACCAACATTAGTTCCTGATAAATCCCTACCCCAAAGCTTTTCCAGTTTAGCAAGAGGTGAATTAGTTTTGGGTATTAAATACAGCGCACCTTGTTGGTGAGGATTTTCTCCGTAACGCAAAAGTTTTGCTTGTCTTAAGGGCACTGTAACTTCTTTAGGAAACTTTTCTTTAGAGAAAAAGTTACCAATTTGGCAGTCTATAAATGATAAATGATAGAAAGCTTTTCCTGTCAACTGCTGTCTTAACTGTTCATCTATTTCACCAGATTCTAAAGCCTTTGCTATCTGCTCATAATCATCAGGGCTCACTACTACCAAACAACTTTTATAATTTTTAGCAGCAGCTCTAATCATGGTTGGTCCACCAACATCTATAGTTTCTATAGAGGGTTTTTCTTCAAAAGGATAGAGATTACAAACAACGATATCAATTTGCGGAACATTTAACTGCTGCGCTTGTTTAACATGATCAGGATTTTCTCTGTCAAATAAAATACCAGATTCTATTTGGAAACTGATGGTTTTCATTCTTCCGTCAAAACTATCCCTTGGGTTACCTGTGATTTCTTCTATAGGCACTACTTTGATACCCCCATCTGTTAAAGCTTTATAAGTACCACCAGTTGAGATAATCTTGTATCCTTTTTCTACTAAAGTCTTTGCAAAATCTAAGATACCGGTTTTGTCGTAAACAGAAACTAAAGCATACTTTATTCCCATGTCCAAATTGTTAAGTTAGAATTTCTTCTAATCTTCCTTTCTGGACAGCTTCTTTTATTTCCATAGCAACTCTTTTCCCCATACTAATATTCTGCCCGTAAAGATAACCGCTGTAAGGTGTGGCAAAAATTCCCGGAGAACCAGGCATTCTCGGCGAAACATCAAATACAATAATTTCTTTTTTAGGAGGACCTGCTGTGATAACTGTCTGTAAACCGAATGGGCCAATCACTCCGGGACTTACCATTTCTTTAGCAGCTTTCACAAATCTTTCTCCCATTGAAAAAGCATCCTCCAAAAGTGATTCCAAAACTGTTACCGCAATATGTCCTGCCTCTTCATATTTAATATTCACTTTTTCCATAATGGACTGTTGATAGGAAGCTGGAGTTTTAGTTAATCCTTCAATATTAGTTTGCCTTCTGGTATCAGTACCGATAAGCTCTAACCTCTCATTTATTGGATCATAAAAGAAATTAAAATTTACTTGTACGCCAATAATAAATTCTTCAATAACCGACTTTTCCAATTGTTCTTTAGTAAATAACCCATCTTTTATTTTTTGATCAACTAAACTTTCATAATCTTCTGCGCTTTCTACTAAGAAAAAAGCTCTCTCAAATCCTCTCGTCTTTTCTAAAACTTTAATAATACAAAGTCTATCGATATCCTTTGGATCTTTAAACTGTTTAGGATAACGGATATTAGCTTTATCCAGTAAATCATATTGATTTGGCTTGACTCCTCTTTCTTCTACTTTTAGCAAAAACTTATTACCAAACATTTTAACTTTAAATTTATTTTCAATGGCATCATAATTATTAATGTAAACTTCAAAAGATCTGTGAGGAATAAAGATGGCATTTCTTTTTAGAAGTTCTTGTTGTATATCATCATTTAAAATATCGGAGAATTTATCCAATTCTATTACCTCATCAACACAACCTAAACTTCCATTACTTTTAAAATAATTTGCATAAGTTTTATCTCTGCCCTTTTGTACAACTACTAAAGTTTTGAACCCTAAATCTTTTGCCCCCCTACAAACATCTAATGCAGAATGAGACCCTAGTACAGCGATGGTGTAGTTGTTATTCATTTAATCTAATACCTCCTTTAGTCTATTTTTCTTTATAGCTTCTTTTATTTCTCTAGCAATTCTTCTACCTGTTGACATGGGTTCACTATAATTTAGATAAGTATATGGTGATCCATTAATAAAACAGTTAGTCCCGGCCACAATCCTAGCAGAGATTTCTATTATATAGATTTCCTCAGAAGATGTAATAATTGTTTCCAAACAAAATGGTCCAAAAAGCCCTTTAGAAGAGATCAATTTTTTAGAAGTCTCAACTACTCTTTCTGCCATTGAAACTGCACCAGCTAACATTGATTCTCTAACTGCCAAAGGAATGTTTGCTACCACTTCAAAAGATGGTTCAATATTTAATCCTTTTTGATTTTTGGCAGGAATTCTTCCTAATGAATCAACGTTTGTTTCATATCTTTTATCAATACTCATAACTTCAACCTTCTCTGTTAAAGGAGAATAAAAGAAATGAAAATAAAGAGGAACCCCAACTACATATTCTTGTACCATAAATCTTTCTTCAGTAAATTTATTTAATTTTTCATCAAATTCTTTTTGGTTTCTGGCAGTAAAATATCCTTTTCCTCCTGCTGCCCCATATGATTTAACAATTACCGGTCTATCAATTTTATCTCCCTTTTTAAATCTGTGTGGTACTTTAACATCTGATTGCTCCATCCAAAGTCTCTGCATCTTCCTATTTTCTTCCCAGTCCAAAACAGACTTATTACCAAAGTATGGAACCTCCATATTCTTATTTTGATCCATCCCTAAATACGCCACAAAAGATCCATGTGGAATAATAATGCAATTTCTTTCTAGTAACTCCTTTTCCAGTTTGGGAAAATCAGACCATGTGTTAATTTCTATAACTTCATCAATAAAATTATTGTATAAATTATAGAGAGAAATTCTATCTGGTGTAGCAACTACTGCAGTTTTAAAACCTTCATCTTTTGCCCCTTTGAGGATTTGCAGGGCGGAGTGAGAACCAAGTGTTACGATTGTGTAATTTTTAATTTCCCCAAGGGAAATAGTTCCACGGTTTATTT
>CAZYBP010000007.1:0-419 GCA_964645555.1 uncultured Gammaproteobacteria bacterium | reverse complement strand
GATCTTCTCTCTTCTAATATTGATTACGTAGTTAGATTTCATGGCGGGAATAATGCAGGACATACAATTGTCGTGAATAACAAAAAATATCCTCTTCATTTAATCCCCTCAGGTGTTTTAAATCCAAAAGCAAATTGTGTGATTGCAAACGGAGTAGTTATAGATCTTGAAGTTTTAGTTTCAGAAATAAAAATGTTTGAGGCAGATGGGATTAAACTGAACAAAAGATTATTTATTTCAGAAAGATGTCATCTTATCCTTCCCTACCATAAAGCTTTGGATATAGCTTATGAAAATGCCAGAGGGAAGAACAAACTGGGTACAACAGCCAGAGGAATCGGACCTGCATATTCTGATAAAGTAAGTTACAACGGTATCAGAGTATATGAGTTAAAAGATTGGAGTTTATTTGTTGAAAA
>CAZYBP010000006.1:24527-33288 GCA_964645555.1 uncultured Gammaproteobacteria bacterium | reverse complement strand
CCAGCAGCTTTAAGCCATTGATTAAATCAGTAACTGTTAAAGATCCCTCAATGGTGGTATCAGAGTTAATTTGCAAATATGTGGCAGTAGAGGTAGCAGCTAAAACCTGTGACTGTAGATTTCCATTTCCCCCCATGCCATAATTAATATTTTGTAAATCATCTGATACCTGGGTCTTGTTAGCTATTTTTTGAGTTTGCTTCCTGATGATCCCTAGTTTCATAGCCAGTTTAGGAGTTGTTAGTTCAATGGATTTAACTGCCAGTGTATTGAAAGGAGAGAGCAGTGATGAAGATAACTTACCTGGTGAGGTTAATTGTTTGATACCTTCAGGGTTATCTATATATCCTAAAACAAGTATCCCTGTTATTATAATGGTAAAAAGAAAAGAGGAGAAAGCTAGCCCTCTAGTAGCTGAGTAAAATGAGGTAAATAGTGATGGTTTGATAGGGTTATATGATACTCTTGGGACAGAAGAAGTTTTTTTAATTTTACCGGGTAGGTCAGTAATAAATGAACTCCTTTTAGAAGGAGCGTCTGTTTGAATCTGCTTTAATAGGGTATCCGTAGGAATTGGTCCTACTACCTGAGGGCTGGCAGTTTGAGGAGGTACCTGAAATTTAGGTACCATTTGCTCAAGCATTTGCAGAGAGTAAAGCCTGGTGCCGGCAGGGGTTCTGGTAGCTATAATCCTGCCTGATTTTTCCCATCTTCTTAAGGTATCAATGGAAACACCTAAATGTTTGGCAGCTTGCCCAATTTTTAATAAGGAGCTTTCAGTTGTCAGTACCGGTCTGCCTTTGGCGGACCTTTCAGCTATCAGACTTTCGTTTCTGTCTGGTGTCTGACGGCTGACAACTGACAACTTTCTAACTTTTTTTACTAATGCTTCTTTTTTGAGGGATTCAATGGAGTAAAGCCTGGTGTCACCAGGAGTTCTTAAAACTTCAATTTTGCCTTTGGCTTCCCATCTTCTTAAGGTATCAATGGAAACACCTAAGTGTTTGGCAGCTTGCCCAATTTTTAATAATTTTTCAGACGGAACTTCCTTCATGTCAAGTTTTGGTCCGTCTGACAAGGGATTAGTACTGCTCTTATCCCTAAACCTTAGAAAATCTATGCAAATTTTCGGGTAGTACATTCACTTTACATAGATTTGCATAGATTTGTCAATGGGGCAGGAGGGTATCGAACTAGATCAAGTTGAGAAATAAGAGAGATGTAGCGATAAACTAGTTTCTAATTCAAAATTCAAAAATCAAAAGTCAAATTTCAAGTTAAAATTCAAAAGTTTCTGTAAAAAACTACCATACTTTTACAGTTTGACCTTTGACTTTTAACTTACTATTTAGAAGTTTCTTTTTCCTGGGGTAGAGAGTAAGTATATATGTTAACTTTATTTTCAGTGGCAAAGATAATGGCCAAGGGTAGATCAAACTTTAAGGGTTTTTGGTCCTTAATCCGGACAATGATAGGTTGTTTTTCTACTACGGTTAAAAAATTAGCATGCTGGGGGAGGATATCAAAATTTCCCTGCAGATTCTTAGAGCTGACAGAATCTGCTTCAGTATCCAGCATAAGCTGTAAAGGAGAGATTATCCGGACATGTAAGGTAGGGGTTACCATGATTTACAAAGTATCACTTTGATATCTTATGATATGCAACTTGTTTTTGGTTGGAAGGGATAATTTTTATTTCCAATTTAGCTTTAAGAGCTTTAGTAACTTTTTCAAGGGTGGTTAAAGTATAGCCTGTATAATCTGCCGATTCAATCCTGGCTATATTAGACTGCCTTGTACCAACTAATTTTGCAAGTTGTGTCTGGTTGAGTCTTGCTTTTTTCCTCAAATCATAAATCTGAGAGGCAATATCCCAAGCCCGATTGGCTTTTTCCATCTCTTCTTTGAAGGAGGGATGTCTTTTCAGCAGTTTCTCTGTTAATCTGTCTAAATCATCTTTTTTTCTTTTCATGATTCTATCCTTTTTATCTCATCTAATCTCTTTCTTGCTATCTCTAATTCCTGAGCTGGCATTTTCTGTTTCTTCTTCACGAAAATATGAAGCAAGACTATGATTCTTCCCTTTTTAAAAGTGTAAATAATTCTTAAAATATCTGTACCTGACTTGATTCTTAACTCCCACAAACCTGATTCTATATGTTTTGAAAAGGGTTCTCGATGGTAAGCCCTATTTCTTAGTTTCTCTAAAGATGTCCTTGTCTTAGTTACTAATACCAAATTGCTATCAGATAGCTTCAATAGAAATTCCTCGACAGGATTTTTACCGGAACTATCTTGATAAAAGATTATCTCAAAATCCATTTTCTATTATATCAAATTTGATATATAAATCAAGTACCTAAATTACTTTAGCGCACTATTTTCGCATCTCTTAGTGATCCGATATTCATAAACTGTTCCGTAGGGACATTGTCAAGTGAACCGGAAAGTATCATTTCGATATCTTTTACAGTAGCTGCCAGGGGTACATATGCTCCTTTTTTACCGGTTTGAGCTTCAGTAGTAAAAAATGGTTGAGTTAAGTAATTAATAATTTTTTTGGCTCTGTTGTATAACAGCCTATTTTCCGGAGAAATTTCTGATTCACCAACAATTGCTACAATATGTGCTAATTTATCATAGTTTACTAATAATTGTTGAAAGATAGTTAGCGCTTTGAAGTGGGTTTCTCCCAAGAAGGCTTTGGTTAAAGTAGAGGAAGATGATTGAGCATAGTCTATAGGTGGATACATGCCTTTTTGAGCAACCGATCTGGATAAAACAATGGCTGTATCCAAAAGCGACATGATGGCATTAACTCCGGCATCAGTGATTTCATCTGCCGGCACATAAACATTTTGGAAAGACGTAATACTGCCGTTTTCAGTAGGTATCAATCTATCCTCCAGACTGCTAATTTCCGTTTGCAAGGTAGCCTGATAGGCTTGTTCAGAAGGGATAGTGCCCAGCAGAGTAGCTACTTCATTGCCAGCCTGGACAAACCGGAAAATATTGTCTATAAAAAATAGCACATCACCTTTTAATTGATCTCTGAAATACTCAGCTTGAGCTGCGGCGGCCAAGGCTACTCTGAAGCGGACTGCCGCATTTTCATTCATTTGCCCTAAGATAAGAATGGTTTTATCTAAGACTTTGGCCTCTTTTAACCGTTGATGAAGCTCCTGACCTTCCCGGATTCTTTCTCCAACACCGGCAAAGATGGAGTAGACTTCTTTTTCCAGCTTGCCTTGAGCTTGTCTAAGGGTGATATTGTGCATAAGCTCTGTTAAAAGAATGGTTTTACCTACTCCGGCCCCGCCAATAAAGCCCACCTTGCCGCCTTTTTGAATGGGGGTTAGAAAATCAATGGCTTTAATGCCGGTTTCTAAAAGGTTATAACCTGATTTAACAATATTTAAAGACGGAGCTTTAGAATAAATGGAGACTCTGTCTACTTGTGGCAGGGGAGGTAAGGGTTTGCCATTATCCCGGACTGTACCAAATAGGTCAATTACCCTGCCTAAAACCGCCCGCCCAACCGGTATTTTTAACTGCGCCCCTGTGCCTACCAGGGGCATCCCCCGGTAAAGCTTATCTGGATTGGATAAGATTAAACAATAGGTGGCAACTCTAGATTCATAAAAGACTTCTAAGATGATACTAGGATCAGTCGGATTGGTTAAAACTTCGTTTAATTTAGGAAAATTTTCACTGGCAATTTCCACAATGGCAATTTGCCCATTAACAGCAGATACAACGCCTTTTGCCTGTTGAATATTTTGACTATTCATATTGTTTTTTTCTTAGTTTGATTCCTTTCTTCTGGCAGCTGATACAGCTGCTAAGCTTTCCAGGATTTGACTATTTTTGATATTTCTTAAGATATATGCTTGAAGCTTTTTATACTCACTAATATATTTGTTGGCTTCAGTTTCCGCTTGATCCATGCTAATAAAGCGGGAGGCAGTCCTGGATACCTCTGACTCCAGAAAGGTTCCTTCCAAAAGTAATGTCAAAATTTGATTGTCAAAAAATTGCAAAATCTTGAGTAATTCAGGTTCGAAGATAAACTTAAAGTCAATATCTTTAGCAGAAGTTTCGATTTTGGCCGAGGCATTTAAATCTACCACCGTAGGCACTTGCACCAGCAAGCTTTTTAATTTAGAAAAATAAACATTAGCTTGATTATAATCTTTAATCAGGGCAACTAGATTATTGAGCTCTTCAGCATCTGGTTGATCAGTCTTTAGTAAGACTTCATGCATTAGTTTGATGTGACTTGTTTGGAAATATTCAATAGCTGCCTTACCGATTATTACTTTATCGGTTTCCATATCTTTAGTAGAGTTAACAAAAAATTTAATTAAATCAGAATTAATTTGGCCGTAAAAGCGGTAGTTGGAAGTAATGATTATAGACACGCTTTTTTTGGGTTTTACCACCACAAGTTTCTTTTTGACGGCTAAGCTTCTAATCAATCCATAGACAAAAGAAATCTCCTGGAAAAATTGTCTGTTTCTTTCCACTTCACCCCTAATCCTTTTAATTTTTTGGTTGGCAATCTCAGAATAAGACTGGGCGATCTGTTTTAAAGAACTAGCTTGTTCTAAATTTTCCGTAATTTCTTTTAAGTTGGACATAATTTTGTCAGTATTTCTCCTGCTGTTTCCAGAGCTTTAATCATTTCATCGTCTGATTGCATATTTTCTGTTTGTTTGGTGATAGGGGTTAACTCCGGATGTTTAGTAAATCCATCAATCAGTATATTTTTGTATCTTTCCACAAAGGCTTTATCTTTATTTTGTAAAAAGCTGGTAAAGGGGAGGCAAAGAAGTATAGCTTGGATTGGTTTGGAGACAGCAGTTAAAGGATCCTGTTTTAGAAACTCCATGATTAGATCCCGTCTTCTTAAGGTCAGCTGGGTTTCTGCTGAAAGCTCAGAAGAGAATCTGGAGATGGTCTCAAAATCTGCAGCCTGAGATAAAACTTGCCTGATTCTAGTGGACAGTAAATTAAATCTGCGACTTTGTGTTTGTCTGCCTACCCGGGTGACGGATAAAGATAGGTCTATAGCTGGACTTTGGCCTTGGGATCTTAAGGCTGATTTAAAAAGCAAATGCCCATCAGTCATAGACATTAAGTTAGTGGGTATTAAGGTAGTGAAATCAGTCATGTTAAGTTCAATTACAGGCAGGGCGGTAATAGACCCTCCGCCAAAGCTTGGCAAGAAGTTGCCGGCTCGCTCCAGCAAATGAGCATGTTGATAAAAAATATCACCGGGATAAGATTCACGGCCAGGAGATTTATCACCCAGCAGGGCAATTTCCCGGTATATTTTGGCATGTGAGCCTAAATCATCCAAAATCAGCAGCACATCGCGGCCCTGTTTTTGAAAATATTCCGCTACCGACAAAGCTGTTTTAGGAGTCAAAAAGATTAAAGGAGCAGGTTCAGAAGAAGAAGTGGCAATTACCACGGTATAATCCAATGCTTTGTTGGCTTTTAACACATCGATTAAATTCCTGACTACTCCTGCAGGTTTACCGATGGAAGCGTAGATACAGACTATATTAGTGCCTCTTTGGTTAACTATGGTATCTATCAGAAACCCTGTTTTACCTGAATGTGCATCACCGATGACTAATTCTCTCTGGCCCTTTCCCAAAGGCAACAGGGTATCGATTAAGGTAATACCGGTCAAAAACTGCTCATTAATAAATTGTCTGGCCTCAATACCTGGAGCAAGCTGTTCCAATTCAAAAAATGATGAAGTTTTTGATAGCAGAAGCGGGCCTTTCCCGTCAATGGGTACGCCTAAGGGGTTAATGCTCCTGCCCAGTAAAAAATTGCCGACAGAGAGTCCTAGGCGATTTGACATTTTTTTAAATAATTGATTAGGAAAGATCTTTTCTTCATCCAGCATTAATACTTCTACTTTGTCACTGGGAATAGAGCTAACCCAGCCTCTTGCGCCGGATTCAGATTCCACCATATCATTTACCCTGATAGTAGGTAATCCATCTAAATGGATTAGAAAGTCTCTGCTTGATGTAACATAACCTACTTCAGTTTGATCCATAATTTTTTGGGGTAACCGTTAAGCGTGAAGGATGAAGTTAATACTTTCCCCTTTACGGCTCACGCTTTACCTTATCTTAAGTATTTCTTAAAACTCTCTAAAATTTGCTCCTTTTGCTGTCCGAGCTTAGCCTTCAATGAAAAATCCTTATAAATTCCTTTCCAAACCAGAGCACAACCGGCAATCAGGTTGGGATCATATTTGATGTCCAAAAGCAGCAATTGATTAAAGGTGATCCGAGCCTTTTGACCGATCTGCTCTGCGATTTGATCATTGATTTCAAAAGGTAAATATAAAGTTAAAGCTTGAAGTTTATTTATGCTATTTTCTAAACCGGTCATAATTTGAGAAAAGTTACTTTCGTTAAACTGCTCTAAAAATGTCTTTGGCAGAGAATTTAACCAAGCAATATCTGCTGGTGTGAGTTGCTCCTGAGCGTCGGAGGGAACAAAAAAAATTTGGTTAAAATGAGACTTAAGAATTCTCAGTCTGTACCTTAATAAAGACAGGCTGTATGTGGTCTGTAAAAGGATTGATAATGTATCCATAGGTTAAACAATAAACTTTTCAACTTTGGCCCGTTCAAGGGCTTCATAGACTAAGTCTATTTGGTCTTTTAAAGAAAGCTTTTTAGCCAAGACTATGTTTAAAGTTTGCTCCATCATGGCGATAATATTTTCATCAATTAGTTTAAGTTGTTGTTGTTTGTAATCCTCAATCAAATTCCTAGCAGCTTTGAGTTCCAGTTCAATAGAGGAAAGGGTTTTCTGTTCGCTGGAAACTAAAAAGTCTGACAGTTTACTCTCCAAGGTGCCAAACATTTGGTTAATTCTTTGTTCTCCTTTCTGAATACTGGCTTCTTCAAATTGCTGGCTTCTTACCTGTAGGTTTTGTATAAACTGCAATAATTGATTTTGTGCAGAGGTTATGGTTTGTTGGGACTGGGAAAGGACTTCCTGTAAGCTTTTTTCATAATCCTGTTCCATTTTGGAAGTGGTAAAGCGGGTATCAGCTACTACTTTAACTCCCTCCAACTCTGCCTCACCCAGGATGTTTTGGGATTTTTGTATGGATTGATGGAAGGCTTCCAGCCCTTTTTTTCTAAACTCATCCAATGTTTTTTCACCTGCTGATTCAAGCTTTTTCCTTAAGTTATACTCCCGGAGGTAGAGGAAGATGGCTACAATTGCCAGCAGGCCAAGGATTAGAACAATAGGATTTTCTAGAGAATAGGCAGTCATACTTAGATAGTAACAAATTCAAAAGTCAAAATGCAAAATTCAACAAGGGGAAATTGTTAAGCCTGAAGCCTTTAGCCTTTACTGTTTACCCTTGCCTCTTGTGCTGTAAACTTTTACAGTCGGATTATCAAATATGAGGCCACAATGCCGATTAAGCCTGTAACAATTAACAAAATAATGTTTATGATCATTGACATCTGAATGGTATTTTTGGCCAAGGGATTTCTGCCTAAAGCCTCAACACTTTTAGCAATCGATCTTGAAAAAGTGAGAAAGCTAAAAGTAAAGCTTAGTAGTATGACTAATCCGGCTGCAAGAAAGCGGATAATTGTGCCAAATTGTTTAGGATCCTGCACATTACTTAAAAAAGCTGCTCCGACAAAGCCGAACCAGCGGTTGGCATTTCTAGGGGCACCGGGTTCGGCATATTCAACCCTTAAAGCTACTGAAACCTGACCGCTCGAGATTTGTTTGCCTTCATAAGTAATCTTTTGACCGTCATTTTCCCCAAACGGCGCCAAAGCAATGCCTAAGGCATAGCCTGATTCGGAAGATTTTTGACCTTTGCCGGCAATCAAAGAAGAGGTGATATAGTCGCCTTTGTTGATGGGGCCATTTAGAGTGGTAACATTAACATTGGCAATGCCGGTTCTGGCAATAGCTTCACCGCTATTATCAATCCGTCTGTTAACAAGCAGGGGGCTTTTATGCATCACTCCAAACATTTGGTTGTCAAATGCAGTTTTTGATCTGCCTAAACCGTCTTTGGTAAGGCTAATAATATCTCCTTCAACTGCATCTTTATCAGATAAATCATACACAGAGGCAACTTCTATACCTTGGGATTGAGCATGGGCAGGGCGAGTGAAGAGTGAAGAGTTAAAAGTCAACAATGAGAATAAAAAAACTGTGATGATTTTCACAATTTTGCACTCTGCATTCTGCATCCTGTACTTTCTTGAGGCAGTCATATTACCTTTACCATATCACTAAACTAGAGGGGAAATCAAACAAAAAAGAGCAAAAAAAGAGACAGCCGTCTGCTTCTGTCTCTTTGTATAAAATCATATCTTTTGAGACTATAGATGTCAAGATATCAAAATCTATCAATTACTGTCAGGGGAATTAACGAATAGGCATAAAGTTAAAACTTAAAGATTAAATGTTAAAAGTATGGTAGATCAGAATACATATTAACTATATCAATTAAGTCATGGAAGCAAAAATTTAGCTTGTGAAAAGAATATGTGGAACCAATATTTTGTATTATATTTTGTATTAAATATTAAGTATTATGGAAAATGCAATTAACCCTTAATACATACTACTTGATACATAATACTTCTCCGTAGATTGAAGATAGATAGAGATTTATGCTAAGATCAATTTTATGAAGAAGTATATACCAAGCCAAATTGAGCCTAAATGGCAAAAGAGATGG